>CAKZPJ010000212.1 GCA_937138955.1 uncultured Flammeovirgaceae bacterium
CCCCGCCGCAACCACGTTTTCGCTTTCCAGCAACCCCGAAATGTAGATAGCCCAGGTGGATAGGGGAATTAGCACGCAAATGGGTGCGGCGGTGGAATCAACCACGTAGGCTAACATTTCGCGGGGCACGTTGAAGCGGTCGGTTACCTTTTTCATGGAAGAACCTACCGTTAGTGCGTTCAGATAGTCGTCAATGAAAATACTAATTCCCAGTAACCAGGTAGCGAGTAAAGCACCCCTTCTACTTTTGACGAACTTCAAGACATAACCTGAAAATGCATTCGTTCCTCCAGTTTGAGCTAATAGATGAATCAACGATCCGAACAAACCACAAACCAGCACTACCCATCCAATCGTCGGATCTTGCATGACCAGTAGAAGAGAGTCGGTAAATTCCAGGAAAAAGCTTTGCTGGGCAACAATCAGAAAACCTACTAGTGATCCTCCCACCAGTGCTTCGAAGGTTTTGCGGGTCACTAAGGCTAAGATGATGACGGTGAGGGTTGGTAGCAGACTAAGCAGACCCCAGTGTTCCATAACTATTCTGAAGTAAGTTGCGACTGCTGTTCTAATTCGCTGAGATAAGGGTAGACTACTCGAAACACATCTTCTTCTACTTGGTAGAAAGAAGTATTTTCGCCGTATTCATACTCCTGCTTACTACCGTTGGTGATAAAGATGATGCCACTATTCTTTTCTCGCTCAAAATACATATCGCTCAGCAATCCGTAGGCGATTCCGGGGTGACCTACCATCGTACGATCCGGAAATATAATATCGCCTCCTTCCTGGTTGATCGTTTGGTGAGTGCCGAAGCCATACGACAGAAAGAAGTTTTCCCAAGTATCACCGTTTTCGCCGTCGTAAAGCCACTGACTGGCGAGCATCAAATCGACAGTTTCTTTTTGTAAGATTTGTTGATTATCGTGGTGTCCACTATTAATGAACATAAGCGCAAACTGAGCTAGGTCTTTAGTAGAGATACGTAAGCTACCCTGCGGGCCGAACAGTAACCCGTTTTGCCCTAATTCATATCCTTCGTATGCGCGCGATGGAGGAGCTATGCCCTGATAATTATCCGCTTGCGGTACCCATTGTTCATCTTCGTAGCGATACAGCACCGCCAAAGAATCTAATGATATCAATTTAGTAACATTAAAATCTGTCGTGGGCAAATCCATTGGCAAGAATATGTTCTCCCGACAATAATCATCGAAACGCTGACCACTGACGAGTTCCACCACGGAAGCAATAAGGCCCCAAGTGCAGTTCGTGTACGAGAAATAAGCACCCGGTGGGTGGTCAGCAAACAAGTCGGGCGTAAAGTATTTGCCTTCGGTAGTAAGCAACTCGCGAATATCCAGCTTTTTATCAACCATCTCTCGAGAAAACGCCCGATAACCTTCTCCATCTCGAATACCACTCTGATGATTGAGAAGTTGCCGGAGAGTGATGGAAGTACTAGGATGTTTGGGATGTTGTAGTTTCCAGCCGAGGTAAGTACTGACATCGACATCCAAGTCTACTTTGCTGTCTTCCCACAACTGCATCAGGGCAATTGCGGTTACGGTTTTGGAAATGGAAGCAATACGAAATATGGTGTTATTGGTTACCGGAATCTGGCGTTTTTCATCTGCCAAACCATAGCTTCCCTGCCAGCTCACTACTCCGTCGGTAATTAAGGCAACGGACATTCCCATCAACTCGTTTTTAGCGAAGACTGCCTTTAGTTCAGTTCGTAGCTTTTCATCATCAAAAGATGATTTTTCCGCTGAGGGGCTGCTGTTGTTTCCACAGGATAGCAGAGTGCTTGAAACTAAAATGAAGAATAGGTAGTGTAATGAGCGAATTATGCTAGTGTAGGCATTCATTCAATTAAAGGTTCGTTCATGGTGATACAGTGAATGCCGCCCCCACCAAAGTTCACAGCTAAGGCGTTAATCATTACGATTTTCCGTTGGGGAAATAGTTGTTTTAGAATCTCTTCTGCTTCCTGATCCCTCGCTTTAATAGTTTTGTCCATCCCATCTGAGTAATACTTTTGACCGATCACCACTTCATCGGTAATCAAAAAATTGAGATAACTCGCCGCGGCAATTACCGTCACTTCTTCACCAACAGGAAAAGTGGAACCGTCTTGGTAGGTGAGTTTGCTGATAAAATCATAGACCGAATCGCCCGGCCTCATTTTTTCTAGCACCAGCGGAGGCAGCGGCATCCGCATAATACGAAAAGGCTTCCCGTTCTGATCCGTAGCATTTTTTAGGATGGCGTAGTTTTCTTCCATTCTGCGGTGGTTTTCCGCTCCCACTGGGTCATTCCTATCTTCCGGCTTTACACTGGCTAGGACGATGGTTGAATCGTTTACAAATCGGGCAAATTCGTCGATGTGACCATTGGTAGTCACGGCAGTATAAGCTGAACTACCGTCTTCTAGTTGAAGTGCCCCTTTGAATGTGTGTTGGTCTTCTACTAATCCTTCCTTCAGCCAGATTACTTTTTCTACTCCTAATACTCGGCGAAATTCTGCTTCCATCTCGGCCAAAGTCATTGTTGGGTTTCTACCCTTTTCCACCACTTCCTCTCCCATCTGCACTCCTTCACCATTTACTTCCCGATTTCCACCTTCGCTAATCAAGTCGGTCTGAATTAGGCGAAGGTTTCGTAGTTTGGCTACCCGCTCGTCGAACTTTTCCATTCGGATTGTGTAGTCGTCCATATCGTCACTATCGGTGTAGCCCCAGGCATTGAAACCAAAGTCAACCACTGCTTTTTGACCATTGGTTAGCTCCACAAAGTTGGGCCCCATATCCCGAGTCCAGATTTCTTCTGAAGGAATATTAACTAATTCTACCCATTCTCGCTGAAGGTATTCGTCCGGAATGTTCGTTCTAGCTCTTTCCAAAAGTGTATCATTAGCTGCTGATACAATCACTTGCTCTTTTTGAACCAGAGCATCAATAATTTCCAGCGTGACCTTTTCGTTGGAGTAGTCGGCCAAATGGTCAACCGAGGGCCAAATTAGCCATACTGCTTCCTGAAAATCGTACTCAGCCGGTTGTCGTAGCACGGTAATCTCTTCGGCTACCGAAGCTTCAGTTTTAGTCGTTTGATTACAGCCCGACCAGCCGATGAGTAGAATGAGAAGACTTAGCGTGAGCCAGCTTTTTCTCTGATAATTTGACAGTTGAAACTTTCTTTCTAACCAGAAAAGTAGCGAATACTTTATCATAATTCGCCTTCTTTATGCAAATCATCCATAACCTGAAGGATACTCTTTCTCAGAATGGCAACCGTTTCGTCGATGGCTTCGGTATCGTAAGTAAGTGGTGGGGAAAGTACATTCATTGACCCTAGCGGACGAACAATTAACCCTCGCTCCTTAGCAGCGTAGTAGATGCGTTTCCCAATATTAACTTCCGGGGCGAACGATTCTTTCGTGTGTTTATCTTGCACGTACTCCAATGCCAGCATATAATGGCTTCCGCGAGCTTCTCCCACAATAGGCAGGTCTTCCAATGATTTTAGTTGCTGTTCAAAGTATGGGCCCCATCTCGCCACGTGTTGACAAAAGTTCTCCCTTTCTAAAATCTCAATATTCTTCAATCCAGTAGCACAGGCTAGCGCGTGACCAGAGTACGTAAATCCGTGCGAGAAATAAGGGTTTTCTGCTTTAGGCTGAGAAATAACCTCGTGAATACGTTCGGAAATGACGGTGGCTCCCAGAGGGACGTACCCGGATGACAATCCTTTAGCCAACACGATAATATCGGGTTGAATGCCGAACATCTCCTCGGAAGTAATCATTTTCCCCAGACGGCCAAAAGCCGTTACCACTTCATCGGCGATGAACAGAATATCATACTTTTTGCAGAGTTCAGCCGTTCGTCTCAAGTAGCCTTCGGGCGGGACAATTACACCCCCGGCTCCCATAATAGGTTCGGCAATAAAACAAGCAATGTGGTCTGGCCCCAGTTCTAAAATTTTATCTTCCATCTCCTCAATTAGAGAATCACAAAATTCCGCTGCGGTCATGCTCTCAGGTCTTCGGTAGGGGTAAGGAGCGGAAAGGTAGGTGATCAAATCGGTGGGTAGGTCGAACCCCGCGTGCGTAGGCGCAATACCGGTAAGTGCATGAGCCAGATACGTGCTGCCGTGGTAACCCAAGTCTCGGGCCAGTATCTTTTTCTTGTTAGGTAAGCTCAGCATATTAAAGTAGTAATGGACTATTTTAATAGCTGAATCATTAGCCATTGAACCACCTGTTCCGAAGAAAACGTGGTTTAGATCGCCGGGACAAATAGAGGCTAGTTTTGCCGCTAACTGAGCAGTAGGGGGGGAGGTCGCATCTTCAAATGTATTGTAATAGGCCAAATTTTTGGCTTGTTCTCCAATGTAATCTGCAATCTCTTCGTTTCCGTGACCAATGTTAACGCACCATAGCCCAGCTATGCCGTCTAAGTATTTTTGATCCTTCTCATCAAAGATAAAGTGATCGTGCCCGCGAGTGTACACTACCGATCCTTCCTTAGCGAATTGTTCATAATTGGCATAAGGATGAATGACATGCTGCCGATCCTGTTGCCAAGCATTATCCGTACTTGAAGAAATCTTCGGTGTGTTAGAGACAATCATACGTTGTTTGTTCGGGGTAAACGGTTCCCCGGAACATGTCCGGGGTCAACTGCTGATAGCTGAATTTTTAATTATCTATTTAGCGATACCAGCAATAGGGCTTATGCAAGTAAAGATAAAAAATGCAATTGAAGTAACGTTTTTTGTAAAAAATGCAGATACACAATGAAATATTGTAAACTTTGCATATTTTTGGAAAATAGAATAGTGTCCGGTTGAAAGTTATGGTAAAGTGAGCAATGAAAGAGCATTCTTTGGAATTAAACGAATCTGACAAGTCGCTGATATGTCTACTTAAAAAGGATGGAAGAATGTCTTTTACAGATATAGCTGCCGAGTTGAACGTTTCGGTTTCTACCGTTAGAAATCGGTACAGCAGATTAGTTAAGGAGGGCGTTATTCATATTTTAGGCTGGGTAGACCCTACCAAAACAGGGTTTAACTCCTATAACAGGGTTACTATTGAGGTGAGTCCGTCTAATTTGCTAGAATCGGTAGTTGGAGCATTGATGAAAATCAGAGAAGTATCTTTTTTAGCAGTTACTTCCGGACCAACCGATATTGAAATTAACCTGATTTGTAAAGATAATCGCCACTTGTTAGAGGTTATGAAGAATAAGATTTTTACAATAGAAGGTGTGCATAATACAAATTCTACAGTTTACTATAGTGTGTACAAATGGGCGGAGCAAAACTTAGAAGCACCTGAGATTGCGTTAGACGATGAACCTATTTAGAAGCAGAGTCATAAACCCTTAATATAACTTTAGTTGAGGCGATATTTTACTAAACTACTTATACTACCATGCTAACCGTTGATGGTGATCGGCTTTGGGAAAGATTAATGGAGATGGCTCAAATTGGAGGCACTTCTCAAGGAGGGGTGTGTCGAGTTGCATTAACCAATGAAGACCGCGACGGAAGAAACCTGTTTGTTCGCTGGTGCGCAGATATTGGGTGCACGGTAGAAGTAGATCAAATGGGAAATATCTTTGCTCGACGCCCCGGCGAAAATAACGACGCCCCAGCTATTATGATTGGCAGTCATCTTGACTCGCAGCCCACCGGCGGTAAGTTTGATGGGGTACTCGGAGTACTGGCCGGATTTG
>CAKZPJ010000213.1 GCA_937138955.1 uncultured Flammeovirgaceae bacterium
CACTACAATCTTGAAAGATTAGCAAAAATACCATCCTTATCCTAAATACACTACCAAAAAATGGTTAATGATTCTTTCTATGAACTAGCAAATGCCTCTATCGTTTTCCGAAATTCGCTGATATATTTACTCCTTCTGAAACCAAAAATCAATATGCTCTAAACAACTGCTCATATGAAAATAATATCCGTTAATGTGGGGGTTCCCCAAGAAGTTACCTTCCAAGGAAAAGAGATAAGCACCAGCATTTTCAAATCGCCGGTTGATGGCTCCGTAATGGTGCGTAAGCTCAATTTGGATGGCGATAAACAAGCCGACCTTCGGGTACACGGGGGAGTGGCGAAAGCTGTATATGCTTATCCACAGCAGCACTACGCAGGCTGGAAACAAGATTTTCCGCAGCATGAATTTCCGACGGCGGTGTTTGGCGAAAACCTAACCATAGATGGTCTGGATGAAACTACCGTGCATATTGGTGATCGGTTTCAAGCTGGGGAATGTGAATTGCAAGCAACTCAGCCCCGCTTTCCTTGCTTCAAGTTGGGAATTCGCTTTGGTGACCCTACCATGATTCGGCATTTTTTGCGACGTAATCAGCCCGGAGTTTACTTCTCGGTAGTGAAAGAAGGTTTGGTACAGGTAGAAGATTCGCTAACGCTGCTAAAAAAATCCGATTCTCAATTAACAATCACCGACATTGTTCGCCTGTACACGATCGATAAAGATGACAAAGCAGGAATAGAAGCAGCAGCGAACGATCCGTATCTTCCTGAGGATTGGCGGAAATATTTTGCTAAGAAACTCAAATAAATAGCGTTGCTGTTCTACTAAAACGCCAAATTATCCAGTCTCACTTTATCTCCTCCTGATTCAATTGAGGCTAGAATGCCATCGATGATTTGTATATCGCGCAGCCCCATTTCGCCAGGTACGGGGGTTGGGGTATCATTGATTACGCAGGCCGCGAAGTCGTCCATCTGTCGAGCTTGCTGGTTTACCTGGGGGAAGTCTAGTGGCCCTTCGTTGGTCTTTCCTTTTAAGCCACCATACTGCGAGTAGGGGTCAAGCTCTATCCACCCGTCGTTCGCCGATACGTAGAGGTAGTTCATGCTGGCGTTATGACTAGTTTCGCAGTTAGCCACCACGCCGCTGGGAAACTCAAACTGAAAAGTGACCGTCTCATCAGTTTCATCAAACTTCTTAGGCATGGTTTTGAATTCTTGCGCCCTCACGTACAACGGATTTTCACCCACCGCATAAATTGCCGCCTGAATGGCGTAAACGCCCATATTCCCTAATGCGCCAGTGCCCGCTAAGTCCTTCTGCAACCGCCACTGATCCCAGTTATCACCCATGCGGTAGCCCGCCCCGCAGCGTACAAAGTTGATCTTGCCCATCGTATTTTCCTTCGCTATTTCCATCACCTTCTGGTTGTACGGCTCATAATGCAAACGATAGCCAATAGACAGTTTTACGCCCGCCTTCTCACAGGCATCCATCATTTGTCGGCACTCTTCTACGTTCATGGCCATCGGTTTCTCGCAGATCACATGCTTACCTGCTTCGGCCGCCCGGATGGTGTACTCCGCGTGCATGGAGTTAGGTAATACGACGTAGATAATGTCAATGTCGTCATTATCGGCAATCTGATTGTAGGTTTCGTAGTTGTAGATATTTTTCTCT
>CAKZPJ010000214.1 GCA_937138955.1 uncultured Flammeovirgaceae bacterium
GTTTCACCTTTTGAAGAGCTACGTAACTTCGCACTAAGTTCGGAGCTGGCTTTATTGGGTATTGGAGGTGAAGATGTCGTACTAAGAGGGGCGATTGGTTTTCGGTACTACTTCGTTAGAAACGACGAATAGTCAAATCACCTTTAAAGTGCATCAGTCGGATCAGGATAAATAAATCGGTACGGTAGCTGCTCCTTTAGCTTCTGACTACATATTTGCTTATAGGATGTGGACTTATCTAAAGCGAACTGAGGCGACTCATGCTCTGTTTTCTGAGCCGCTTGCTGATAAAACTCTTCTTTCGTCGGATGATTATCCGCGCAAGCATTAAATATTTCACCCCATCTATTCTCTTGGATAGTTTTAGTGATTATTGCTACGCAATCTTCCAGGTGAATGAAATTTACTGGTGCTTGCCCACTGCTATTTAATTTCTTTCCTGCTAAAAACTTTCCAGGATGACGATCGGGGCCCATCAGTCCACAGAAACGAATAATAGTTGTTTTATCCGAATATTGCTGCACTAACTTTTCGGCTGCTATCAAAGCTCGCCCACTCATACGAAGCGAACGTAGCTCGGCTTCGTTGGTAGGACAATCTTCTTCGGTCACCTCTCGGTTTAAATTAGGGTATACAGAGGTAGAGCTCACGAAAATAATTTTTCGGGTAGGCTTTTGTTTTATAATTTCAGCGATCTGCTGCGGGTAGAATTGTTCAACATTATCCCGCTTACGTCCCGGAGGAATATTGATTACCAGTACATCACTTTGGAAAAAATCTTGATCGGCAGATTGATTAATTGCTGGTACTAGTTCTAATAAATAAGGTTGAATACCACCCTGCTCTAACTGGTTAAATTTGTTAGGATTAGTAGTAGATCCGAGAACTTTATACCCCTGATCTACCAGAGCTTTGGCTAGCGGAAAACCTAGCCATCCACAACCTAGTACGCTAATACTTTCTGTCATTGGGTGAGCTTTAGATTATTGCTAAAAGAACGAAATGAGCTAAAATGTTTTCTACTCTCTTTACAAATTATTTTCTACTTTCAGCGGTTCTTTTATTCCCAAACTATCAATAATTGCTAATATGAACTACGAAGGAAATCTTCGAAAGATGCGCACCGAGCTATCTTCGCCAGTGCGATATACGCTACACTTCCATGAAACTCCGCTATTAATCAACGAACTAATTGGTCACCAAATCAAATTGAAGTTTGAAGGACGAATCAATTGCATCAATTGCGGTCGGCTTACGAAGAAGTCCTTTTCGCAAGGATTCTGCTACCCCTGCTTTATCAAATCACCCCAAAATTCCGAATGTATTATTCATCCGGAAAGATGCCGGGCACATTTAGGCGAAGGCCGTGATCCTGAGTGGGAAGAGCAACATCACTTACAGCCCCACATCGTGTATCTGGCGCAAACTGATGCCATCAAAGTAGGGGTAACCCGCTCAACTCAAGTGCCTACCCGATGGATTGATCAAGGTGCGTGGAAGGCTGCATCGATTGCCTCAGTTCCCTATCGTTATTTGGCCGGAGCAATTGAAGTAGCCCTAAAAGCTAACTTCACTGATAAAACCAATTGGCGAAATATGCTGAAGAATGAAACCAACAGCGAGCTTAAACTCACCTCCTTTCAGCAGACTGTTCAAGATGTCATTCCAGAAGAATTTAAAGAATACTACACCCCTGATACACCGATTACTGAGATTGAGTACCCAGTCTTAGAATACCCAAAAAAGGTAAAGAGTGTGCTTTTAAGCAAACAGCCTACAATTGAGGGAAGACTTACTGGAATACGCGGTCAGTATTGGATACTAGGTGACGGACGAGTATTTAACGTTCGTAACCACGCCGGCTACTACATACAACTTTCGGTGGCATAAAGAAATTAGGTAGCCGTATCTGCTACCAATCTTTGTTCAAGCTCTTGAATCTTGTTTTGATACTCTTTCTCTTTACGATGCATTTCTTCTTGAGTAGCTTGTATCTCCTCCATATTCTGCCGCATTTCCTCTTCTTGCGCCCGCATTTCTTCT
>CAKZPJ010000215.1 GCA_937138955.1 uncultured Flammeovirgaceae bacterium
GATCTGAAGCAAACACAGATACCCTTATTTCACCCGAACGCCGATGGGTGCTACTATACTTGTAGGCGTTACTAATCAAATTGCTCAGAACTACATTAATACTGTGAGGGTCAGAGTGGAATGTGCTAGACTGATGAACATTTATAATTTTTTCCATCTGAACTGCCGAATCACTGTATCCTAAGTTATCGAAGGCATCATTGACTAGTTCATTAAAGTCAATAGCTTCTTGACGCAATCCTCGATCCCTATGTTTAGAATAATTTATAATCTCATGAATGAAATCATTAAGACGATGGATACTCTTTTCCATCAATCGCAAATATAGCTGCTTCTCTTCTTCATCTTTTTCATCTCGGAAAATGTTGAGTAGTCCGAGTAAAGAGGCTAATGGTGCTTTTAGATCATGGGTAGCACCATACAAAAAATGCTGAAGATGCTCGTTGGAAGCCTGTTCTGTCTTTAGTATTTTGGTAATTGTATTTTCCAGACGTTTCTGTTCTCTGATAGAGACTAGACACACTACTGTAGTATTTCTTTCTGATACATGAGCGTTGACCAGCATCCAATGAGATCGTGTGCTTTCGGGGTAAAGCTGCCATTCGGCATTTTCCCAGTGAGACCTTTCACCTAGTAGTTCCGCCATCGGAACTGTTCTTTGAATGTGTCCACTGTAAATTGCTACCGACTGGCGCAAGAATTCCTGCGGACGGATGTCTAACTGCTGGCGGGCTGCTTTGTTGCTTCGCAAGCATTGACCTAAAGAGTTACATTCAAATAAGAAAACATTAGGTAAAGAGTCAGCTATCTCCGGTAAAACTTTTGTTTTTGGTTCGGGAAAAGGTAGAGCAGTCATCGTTATGAATTGCCCAGCTTCCCCAGAATCCAACGTAATATCTTCGGTGGATATCTGAACATACTGCCGACTTCCATCTTTTCGCTGAATAAATTGGTAACCTTTATTGTCATCGCCATCTACGTAATTTTGAAAATGTAATTGAGCTTGATCGCGAAAGTGTTGAGGAGCCAATTTTTCTACGGACTGGTGTAGCAATTCGTCAAGAGTATATCCGTAAATACTACAAAAAGTTGGGTTAGCTTCTATCAGCTTACGCTGATTATCTATGATTCCTAATCCGATAGTTGAAGATGTCCATAATAAGTGCTCTAGCGTAGCTGAATTGGTTATCATTGGTAGTAATATTCGGGCGACAATAGGTTAGTCGTTTAGACACTGAACCCCGAATATAAGCGAAGAAAAAACAAAAACTAGAGGTTTTTGCGATGTGGTTTGAAAAAAGTTATTGTGAATTAAGAAGCAATTTTTGGAAGGTAAAGATTATCAATCATTTACAAGAAATGTTCGGAACTATCCGTCAAGATATTTTTTTTGGACGTTTATACAGTGGAACGGTACTACAAGGCTCGCCGTACATAATAGTGCTAGCGTAGGGTCGGAGTAACCGAGTAATCTCTACGTAGGCAAACGAAGGCACCGGAAGGTTACCACAACCTTTGATTACTACCTTGGCATCTTGGAAGTCATGGGGGTTAATCTGGGCAAGAGCTTCCTGGAATAATATTGATTCTAATGTATCGAGTGAACCGAAAATAACCCGTCGGGCGTATGGTTCTATTTTGGTAGCAAGCAGCATGTAGGCCCAAGTGGGAACAATGGCATCTACCGAGCAGGTTAAGGCTACGTACTTATCCCGGTATTGTGACCAGTCATGTTCTTTGACAAACGCTCGGAAATCTTTTTCCCGCAAAATCATTTCCTGAAAGAGGTTCTCTTTAATATCGTAGACAATTCGCTCCCCTTGTGGATAGTACTCTTCCAGATCAAAGGTGATGATAGGGCTATTGGCTACTCTATTGATAATCTCGGTTTCGCTACTCATTACTTAATGATTTGATTACTTAATTGCTTAGAATATGAAGCCACGAACTTATTGCTTTTA
>CAKZPJ010000216.1 GCA_937138955.1 uncultured Flammeovirgaceae bacterium
CTTGATCTGCTCATCAAAATCAGCGTGAAAAGCGAAGGTGCGATTCTGGAGGATGTACTGATAAATGAACCAGTCGGTTTTAGGCGTCGGCACATCCGCTACTTCCTCAATAGAAATCCACCGCAACTCTCCTTCATCACAAACCGGAGGCGGCATCCGCTCAATATCGGCTACGTACATAAAGTTAATCCAGTTGTAATTTGTGGGCGAGCTTTCTACTAGTGTGCCGCAGTATTTCATTGCTGAGACTTCGATTCCGGTTTCTTCCTTGGTTTCCCGAATAGCGGCTGACAATGGACTCTCGTAAGGATCCAATTTACCGCCTACCGGAGTATACATATTCCGGTTGGGTTCTTTCAGTCGTTTGAGTAGAAGTTGTTCCTGCTGATGTTTAAGCACACAAAGCACCGCTGCTTTTTTAAGCCCTTCTGGTACGGATGCCATACTATTGCTGATTGAGTAATTCCTGAAACCGTTCCAGATGCTGCCCTACGTGAAACCCATCCATCAGCGCGTGATGTACGTGTACTGACACCGGCATCATTCTCTTACCATTGTCTTCGGTCATTTTACCAAACGAAATTTTCGGAATGCTATCAGCGTGGCTAAAACCACGGGCGTGCGATACCGAGGTGAACTTAATCCAGGGTAAGGAAGAATAGTGAACAACGCTTTCGGCCGCCGTAGCAGGAACCAAACCCGTAGTGCCTCGAACCCGATCAACTTCAGCTTGGGCACCTTGCTCAAACTCCCGAAAATCTTCGGCGTAAGGAATATAGCTGAAGCCAAAGCTCCCATTTTCTCGGTTAATGGTCGCCGAAGCTCCCACTTGTTCGTGAACGATTACCTCATCGCCCACAATACGGTAGCGAAATGGCTCCGTCTGATTGACGGCTACAATAGATTTGTGTAAATAGTATATGAAAAAGGAAGTACCTAATTTTTTAGCCTGGTGGTAGGCAGTTGTGCAATCTACTTCAATACAAACCCCAAAGAATGGTTCTTCAAAAGTACGGAAGAAAGCAAAATGGTCTTTTCGTTCCCAAGTAGCTACGTTGAGTTTGCGCGGCATGTCATCCATACATTTAAGTTATAGATTACCAAAACTTCGCTCCCATCATCAGTGTCAGGGCTATTCCGGCCACTGCCGACGAGACTACTAACTTCCAATCGCGACGAGCTACGTTCAAGATACTGACAAAAATAGAAGCGGTTACCAGTACAATAGCTACAATTACAATTTGCCCTAGCTCTAAGCCCAAATTAAAGGCCAGCAGCGGTGCGGTGATATCCTCCTCTTTCCCAAGCAGACTGCGAAGATAGTTGGAAAAACCCATTCCGTGAATTAGTCCAAAAAAAAGTGCATAAGCATAGTTCAACTGAACTTTTGACGGAGAAGAACTCTTTTGACCTCGCAGGATATTGCTAACCGCCGTAATAAAAATAGTCACCGGAATAAGAAACTCAATAAGTGACACATTTACCCGAATAATATTGAGCGTAGCTAGTGCCAAGGTTATTGAATGTCCAATGGTAAAAGCCGTGATTAGAATTAGTACTTTCCGCCAGTCGCGTAGCATGTACAAAGCGCACAATGCCACGACAAACAGAATATGATCATAGCCAAGAATATCCAGAATGTGGGTCAGACCCAGGTTAAAATACAGAGAAAAGGTAGACATGAAGAGAAATTAATCCGTAAAGAAATGAAAAAAACTCTTTTTTCGTTAGCTAATTCCTAATAAGAATAGGGAAAGTCCGACGGAATCACAAAAATGTAAATTATAGCTAATATTTCGCTCGGGCAATTAGAAAGAAAGCAGAAAATCTTTTATATTTTATGTCATTTATAAACTATCCGCTTGCCAACCCGCTATTTCTTATCTACTATTACTACATAAGCATCCATTACCAATCTGGTTTAAGTAAATTGACGTATAAGAAGAACGTATGAGTAATTTCATTCGTGCTGTGTGCATTGTTGTTGGAGTTTTCTTCTTCACTGCTTCGGGAGTAGCTCAGGTGTTTCACCGTGGTTTTCGGATGACGAACAACCGAGCCAAGCGAGTCTCTATTCCCTTTGAGCTTCAGAGTAACTTGATAATTATTCCGGTTCAGGTCAATGATGGGGAAGAGCTAAAATTCATTCTAGACACCGGCGTTCGCACCGCTATTTTAACTGACGGTATGTACGTAGAGGGAATCCCTTCCGTAAATGACCGAATGATTAGCCTAATGGGGGCAGGTAATAGAGGCGAAGTGAGTGCTTACGTGAGTAATGGTATCTCGTTTACTTTGCCAGAAGGAGTGGCTGCTGAGGGCAATGCCATGTTGGTGCTCAAAGAAGACTACCTTCGCTTAGATAGTTACCTTGGCACCCGTGTACACGGTATATTGGGCTATGAGATTTTTAGCCGGTTTGTCGTTGAAATCGACTACATGAAACGATTAGTAGTGTTACATAAGCCTGAATCGTTTAAGCCATCGCGCCGATTTACGAAAATTCCGATTTCAGTAGAAGATACCAAGCCTTATGTTGATGGAGTGCGGTTATCCGTGAATGACTCTACTACCATTACTGCTAAACTGATGATTGATACTGGGGCCAGCCACGCGCTGATGCTCAATATGAAAAGTAGCGACTCTATTCAAGTTCCTGACCCTCACCTCTCTGGGTACTTGGGACGAGGATTAAGCGGAGATATCTTCGGGCATATGGCTCGAGTATCTGAGCTTGGTATTGATGATTACGCGCTGGAAGGAGTAGTTTCTTCTTTTCCGGAAGAAGGAGCCTTTTCGCAGGCTACTCGCAATCGCGTCAATCACAATGGGAACATCGGTGGTTCGGCTTTAAAACGGTTTCGGGTGATCTTTGATTACGCTAATGAAGCTATGTATCTTCAGAAGAATCGCTACTACCGCCAGCCCTTTGACTATAATATGAGCGGAATAGAATTGATTACCGTAGGACCATTATTGGAAACGTTCTTGGTAAGTAAAGTGATAAAAGATTCACCTGCCCAGCGAGCGGGCATTCAAGAAGGAGATATGATTCTTTCCGTGAATGGGCTACGGTTTCCCGAGCTTAGTCTAGGGCTATTTAGTACTATTGTCAGCCGCCGTCCGGGCAAACGTATCCGCATGAGAATCTACCGCAACGGCATCCTATTCAAAAAGAAGTTCCGGTTAGAACGAATTTTATAATGAGTAGGGAGAACGGAGGATGGAAGACGGAGTAAATTCTTTTATGGCTTATTGCATACCCGTTCTTCGTTTTCCTTTCTCCGTTTTCCTTGGTCAGTTATGCATCCACGATTGCTTTCCGAGCAGTTCCTCTTCGCTTTCTCGGGCGTCGGGATCTTCTACACAGCAATCTACCGGACACACCGCCGCACACTGAGGCTCTTCATGAAATCCCATACACTCCGTACACTTACCAGTTACGATATAGTAAAATTCGTCGGAAACCGGTTCTTGAGATTCCGTAGCATTTACCATCGTACCGTCTTCCAGTTCAATTTCCTTCAAATCAGTTCCATCGGCCCAACTCCATTCTACTCCACCTTCGTAGATAGCTGTATTGGGGCATTCCGGCTCGCAAGCACCACAGTTAATGCACTCGTCGGTAATTATTATCGCCATAGCTCACTTCTTATTTATAATGGGTTGCAACCCATTTAGAAATACCAACCTTATAGATATTCATTCAATTAGTCAGGTTAGTTTTCTAATAATTATTAAACAATAAATCTTGATTGTACTTTTGTAACGAAGTAACGAAACTTTGGTTTTATCCCCAAAAGAAACCCCAAAAAGTAGTATAATGCTTACCCTAGACGACCGAATTCGCGTATTTTCCGCAGTGGGAACTGTACTAAAGAACTTAGACAAAAATGAACAAAACGAACTAGTACAGCGAGCCCGATCCGAAAACGCCTGGTTCACCGAAGAAAGCGTACTGTTTGCCAAAGAGGGCTTGCAACGCTACCTCCGCGAAGAAAAGCTGCGCCAATGGGCAGGTCACCTTTCTACTCAACCAAGCTCAGTTAAGAAAATCGGTGTAGTGATGGCCGGAAATATTCCTTGGGTGGGTTTTCACGACTTGTTGGCGATACTAATCAGTGGTCACCACGCCATGATTAAGCTCAGTTCGCAAGACTCTTTTCTGATGCGCTACGTCGTTAATATTATTATTGAGCTAGAACCTCGTTTGGCACCGCATATTACGATAGTTGATAAGCTCAATACTGCCGACGCTATTATTGCCACCGGAGGTGATAATACCTCTCGCTACTTTGAATACTCTTTCGCTAAGTATCCGCACATTATCCG
>CAKZPJ010000217.1 GCA_937138955.1 uncultured Flammeovirgaceae bacterium
AGCCAATGGGAAGGATGGTCGTTGTGGATGTAAGCCTGGAGTCCTCGGGCCAGGTGCTTGCTCAGCGGCACGTAGCGATCCTTGCGGCCTGGGCGGCACCCGCTTTGCCTTGCCGAACGTGAACAGCAGACCGATCAAAATCAATGTCTTTGACCAAAAGCCCCCGAAGCTCGAAGCAGCGCAGGCCACATCCATAAAGTAGCCCCAGCACCAAACGGTGCTTGAGTAGTTTGGGGGCAGTGAGCAAGCGGCGCATCTCCTGCTTGCTCAGCACGACCGGCAGTTTTTTGGGTCGTTCAATAGCCGGAAGCACCACTCTTTTTTCCCGCAGGCCTTCCATCCGGTAAGCGTACCGTAGCCCGTAGACAGTGTGTTTAAAAAAGCTTTCGGAAGGAGTTTTGTGCTTTTGTTTGAGAAAGTGCAGATGATCCAACACCTGCTCTTCATCCAGCACAATAGGATTCAAATTGAAGTGCTGGGTCATCTTCGCTAGACAGCGAGCATAGTTAGTCAGTGTGCTTTGACTGTAGCCAGATACCGAAATGCTTCTTTCCAGCTTTCGGTACAGTGGCTCAAAGCCAGCTACTTCTCGGCAGGTGCGCTCAACCAGCGTTTCGCCGGCAGTACGTGATGATTTTTTTTCATAATACTGAAGAGGTTAGTTACTTTAGTGAAGTAAACTAAATCCTCACAAACCACCCTACAAAGGCTACCGAAGGTTTAGTTCAACAATGGCTATAAGTAATTGCTTGTTCTCGCCTACTTACGAAAAACCTCGCGGATTTTCAATTAGGTTTGTATTTGCTAAATTAGGTACTGAAACACGTAACTACTCATAGCCGCGCTCCCGTTATAAAGAAAGTCTTTACCGTAGATCCTTCTGCTTAGAATGTGAAAGTCCCCGGAACTTGTTGAGGTTCGTTCAGAGATAATAATCTAAAACTTTTTGTCAGCTTACTCAAAAGAATAGTACCTTGTAGGTAAAAGCAGGCAATGGAACAGAGCCATTCGGTGGCATCAGCGGTTCGCTAACTATACGAAGGCACTGTGTAAGCTCACGCAGGCGGTAGAATACATCAACCGTAGCAATGAAACCGTTAATGATAAAGCGGACTTGGTGCTGGATAATATAGCAAAAGAAGGCTTAATACAACGCTTTATACCCACGAGTTAGCCCAGCGGGAAATTGCCCTAGAGTAGCTGCATCGCCTGCTCTAACCTGTTGTGCGCAACTCAGTAAGCCCGTTACACACCTGACAATTTTAAAAAAGTTTGTATTTTTAAGATATGAGAATAATTGATAAAAATATAGATAACATAAGAGCTTTATGTAACAAACATAAGGTGGCTAGACTATTTGTATTTGGCTCAATCTTGACTGATAATTTTAATAAATCGAGTGACATAGACTTATTGGTTGATTTCTCAGGAGTTGACATTTACGATTATGCGGATAATTACTTTGACTTAAAAACATCTTTGGAGAAACTACTTAAAAGACAGATTGACTTACTTGAGGATAAAGCTATTAAAAATCCATATTTAAGAAAATCCATTGACTCTTCTAAACAAATGATATATGGATAATGATGTTAAAGCCTGGCTTTATGACATTTTGCAATCCATTAATGAGATTGATAGCTACTACGATAACAAACCAAGAATTTTTGAAGAGTATGTTGCTGACATTAAGACAAAACGGGCGATTGAGCGTAATTTGGAAATAATTGGCGAAGCTGCTAATCGGATAATTGAAAAGTACAAGAATTTTAAGCTTAATAACGTTGAGAAAATTATTGGTACCCGTAACAGAATAATTCATGGATATGATAAAATATCAGATGATTTGATTTGGAGTATTGTGATAAATCACTTACCTAAATTGAAATACGAAGTAACTGGACTACTAGATGAATAAAAGGCAGCGCACAACAGTGTATAAGCATAATGCAGGCTAAACTGCTAAAAATGAGCGTTTTTGTTCTTGAGAAAATTTAGACTGAGGCTGATAGTGAATTGTGTAGAAACCCGCACTACGCTTATACTTGACCATTGGTGGTGATTTAAATATGAACGTTAAAGATAAATATTACATCAAGGTTGCAGAGCTTGTACATCAAGCCGTGATGAAGCAAGTCTTTATGAATAAAAATATCCGACCTAGGGTTACTAGATCGGATTTGATTGAGCGATGAGAATGAACTTTTAGCTGACTACTGATTCGGTTTCTGTAGCGTTACCGGGTAGGTCGTTAGCTCGGGCTACTAATTTGCTACTGCTGGGCTGGTTATCGGCTTTTTGGGTGGTATATACCCAGGCAGATGTGCCCCGATCAATGCCATTTTCGGATAATTGAGCGTCGCCTTGCTCAAGCAATGCTCCGTTTTGATCGTAGATACTTACCTGCACCTCAGCTACCAAAAAGGACGCTTCAAAATATTACAAATAAGTCTATCAAAGCTATCATTTTTAGTATATTAAGACAGCTTTCCTTACTGCTTGAAGCCCTACGGATATTTACAGCAAAACAACCAATAATGACAACCACCCGCATATTGATACTGCTCCTTTGTTTTTCGGCTTATTTTACTCAAGCCAAAGAGGCTGATGACTTCGAGATTATAAAAAGCCGAGTGGTTAATGAGTTACTGAAGACCGATATTGACGATACTAGGGTTGAGAAAATTACTCAAGCTATGAACGAAGACGGCAGCTTCGGGGGAATTAACTACGAAGACCTTAGCCGAACCGCCGGTTTTCCCCAGCGATATCATACCTATAACTTAGTTTATCTGGCCAAAGCCTACCAAGGTGAGTCATCTGATTATTATCAAGACCAAGCGCTAAAAGAAACCATTACCCAAGGATTGAAGTACTGGGTTGACAATGATTTCTTCGGGGATAATTGGCATAACAATCAAATCTCTACCCCTACCAACCTGGTCAACCTAATGCTACTTATTGGCGATGAATTTCCGCAAGATTTGGTAGATAAAGCCCAACCCATTATTGGCCGCGCCCATATGAATGCTTCCGGGGCTCGACCCAGCGGCGACCGAATTGTTATTGCCGGTATTCTGGCCAAGAACCTACTCTTTATTGGTGACAAAGAACGGTTTGACGAAATCATCCGTCTCATAGAAGGAGAAGTGAAATTTTCTACTGGTAGTCGCGGGATGCAGCACGACTATAGTTTTCACCATAGAGTAGATAGAGTGAATAACACTACTTCCTACGGCTACGGCAAATATGCCAATGCCTTTGGTGAGTGGTCTTACTACGTAGCCAACACAAAATATGCCTTTTCCCGGGAGAGAATTAATCACCTGGTAGATTATTACCTGGACGGTATTTACAAGCAGATGGTCTACGGCATTTACACCGATGTCAGCGTAAAAAACCGCAGCATTGCCAATCAATACGATTTTAAACCTGCTAGCACCCTGGAAATAGAACGCTTGCTACTCAGCACTGATTACCGGAAAGAGGAGCTGGAAGAGATTATGAAGTTGCGGAAAGGAGAAGTGGAACCCTCTCAGTCGTTCAGTAAATTCTTCTGGCAAACCGAGCACTTTGTATTTCAACGGCCTAACTTCTACACCACCGTTAGAATGTACTCTACCCGTAATCAGAATATGGAAGTGCCGTACAACGGACCTGGAAAGACTACCCACCATCGGGCCGACGGCACCAATTACTTAATGCTTACTGGAGATGAGTACCACGACATTTGGCCGGTGTACGATTGGCAGAAAGTATCCGGCACCACCATCATGCAAAAGCCCAAACTCTACGGCCCAGAAGATATACGAAAGGAAGGATTACGAGATTTTGTGGGAGCGGTGACTGATGGTCTGTACGGGGCGGTAGCCTTTGACTTTAAAAGTCCGCACGATATGCTGGAGGCTAAAAAGTCCTGGTTCTTTTTTGACGAAGAATACATTTGCTTGGGTACCGATATTAGCTCCGACCCCAACTTGCCGGTATCTACCACCATTAACCAAGTACTGTTAAGAAGTGATGTAACCGTTTTGCAAGCGGATACAACTCAACAACTTCCCCAGGGGGATCGACTCTTGGAAGATGTAAAATGGGTGCATCAGGATAAGATCGGCTATATTTTTCCCGAGCAGACCAGCGTTCATTTATCCAACCAAGTAGAAAAGGGCCGGTGGTCAGATATTACCGATCAAAAGAATGTTTCGGAAGAAGTGGTTAGTAAAGAGGTGTTTACGTTATGGATTGATCATGGAAACGAACCCGAGAATGAATCTTACGCTTATATTGTAGTGCCGGATGTAGCGGTACCTGAGCTGGAACAGAGCGGTGATAACAATCGCCAAATTAAAATCATCGCTAATACTAGCAAAGTGCAGGCGGTGAAAAGTAACAAACTAGACATTTGCCAAGCAGCTTTTTACCAAGGCGGGGAGATTGAAATTACCGATGATCTGAAAGTTAGCTTGGAAAGTCAGGGAATGGTGATGCTGCAACTACAAGGGAATCGTATAACTCAAATCACTGTAGCCGATCCGTCGAGAAAATTGAGAAAGGCACTGCTGACCGTCTCTGGTATTTACAATGCTGAAGGAAGGAATTTTGTCGCTCACCCAAATTCTGACCAAAACACTACTTTGCTCATCGTAGATTTGCCTCAAGGCGTTTACGCCGGAAAGAGCGTAACGATTGAGCTGTAGCAACATTGTTCCCAAAAAAGCTTTCTCTTCCCCGTTTCTCATTCGGATCTACCTTCAACTACTCTTTCTTTCTTTTCTAATCATACATCGTAAGGTCACCGGTTCTTTTCATTTCGTAGTTACTTCGTAACACCTTAGCTTTAGCTGTATTTACTTTCAACTTATTAATCTTATCAGCAAAGGTAAATTATGGATCAGGACAGAAAATCAAGTATTGCTACTCAGCTGATTATCCGTTTTACATCGCTTAGCTTGGTTACTCTACTGAGCCTCAGTATTGTTATCTACTTTCTGGCAAAATCGGCCATTCTGGATCGTACTTTCGACCAACTTACATCAATTCGCCAAACCAAGCGCGTGCAGCTAGCTGATTTCTTCTCCGATCAGATAGCTACCTTGAATGTGATGGCCTCACTGCCGGTAATCACTAACTCTTTACAAGCATACGATAGCACCTATGCAGCTGGGGTTAGCTCAACTGAATATGATTCGGTTAATCAGATTTATCATCCGCACCTCGCTAAAATTAAAGAAACCTACGGCTTGTACGACCTATTCTTGGTTAACCTACAAGGAGATATTATCTACACCGTAGTGCACGAGCCGGATTTTGCTACCAATTTAGTAGATGGTCCTTACAGCGATCAGAATATTGCTACAGCTTACAAACAAGGATTAGATTCTATCACGATTGTAGACTTCGACAATTATGCCCCCAGCAATGGTGATCCTGCCTCATTTGTCTCCTCACCCATCCGCGATTCAGTTGGAAATTCTATGGGGGTGCTTATCGGTCAGATTCCTTTAGACGAAATAAATGTAATCACCCATCAACATACCGGGCTAGGTGAATCCGGTGAGACCTACTTAGTAGGAAGCGATTCTTTAATGCGTTCTAACTCTCGCTTCTCAGAAGAATCGACCGTTCTGAAATTGGAGGTGGCCACGCTGGGGGTAACTGAGGCTCTTAAGGGAACAGCCAGTACGCAAATTATTGATGATTACCGAGGCATTCCGGTATTAAGTTCTTACTCCCCTCTCAAAATTGGCGACATAACTTTTGCCATTCTTACTGAGATGGATGTTGAGGAAGTTCTTCAGCCGATAGCACGGCTGCGAAATATCATTATCATCATTACGCTTATTATCAGTGTGATTGTTGCCGGAGTAGCCTACTTAATTGCTCAACGGTTTATTCGCCCAATCAAACAAATGCAAGAAAACCTGTACGATCTTGCTCAAGGTATTCTTAGAATCGATCATAAAATTGCAACAAGGAAAGACGAATTGGGCGATATGGCTACAACCTTAACTGGGGTAGTAGAAGGACTCCATCGAACCGCTGATTTTGCTTCAGCTATTGGTGAGGGAAACCTAGAACAGGAATACCAAGCTTTAAGTGATGATGATACCCTGGGTAAAAAGCTACTGAAGATGCGCGATCAGCTTCAGCAGAATGATCGCGAAACTCAACTAAGAAGCTGGTCAACGCATGGGCTCACTTTATTTACTGATGTGCTACGCCAAGCTCAAAATATTGAGGATTTGGGTAATCAGGTGTTGAAGCAACTCGTAGATTATCTTAAAATCAATCAAGGAGCTTTGTTTCTGGTAGAAGAGCACAACGGTGAACAGATGCTCTCTATGAAAGCCTGTTATGCCTACCAAAGGCAGAAGTTTATTGATAAATCCCTACCAGCCGGTGATGGTATTCTGGGGCAGGCTTATCTGGAACAAGAAGTTATTTACTTAACTGAAATCCCAACTGACTACTCCGATATTCGTTCTGGTCTAGGGGGTTCTCAACCTTCTGCTATACTGGTGGTACCGCTAATTGTGGAAGATACTGTAGAGGGCGTTTTAGAGCTAGCTTCGTTTACCCCGTTAGAAGAGCATCAGATTACGTTCGTAAAGAAAGTAGCTGAATCCATTGCATCGTCTCTGCGAAATACTCGAATTAATATTCAAACCAATCAACTACTGTCAGAATCTCAACAGCAAGCGGAAATGATGCGGGCTCAAGAAGAAGAAATGCGGCAAAACATGGAAGAATTGTCGGCTACACAGGAAGAGATGCACCGCAAAGAAAAAGCTTATTTAGAAAAGATAGAGAAGCTGGAAGCCCAACTAACCACCGTAGACAAAGCCTAGAGCGGATTGTAGTTTTTTCGCTTACGTTTGCGGGTTGGACGGGAATATTTATACGGATCAACGCAGCCAAAGAGCGAAGAGGTAGGAGTAAACCGGACTTTCACGGTAAGCATTCCGTAGAGATCATTATCGGCCGAACTGCCTCCTCGTAAAGAAGGTTCCTCATTAATTGCCCGAGCTTGCTCTTCCGATAAAGCAGCGTAGTACTCCCGCGCCAGTGGGCTCAAATCATCTACTATTATAATTTCTTTACGCATAGCATCTAGCCGATCGCTAAAAGTATAACGCATGGCAAAATCAACCACTAGCGAGAGCACCGGAGTAATTTCGTAGTCTACTCCTACTCCGAACGGAATCATGCCAATAAGACCGGGTACCCGCTCGGCTTCGGGTTCTACATCTTTTAGATTAAAGTAGCCCAATCGACTATCGCCTTGAGGGTTGGAGGTAGTCGCTCCCAGGCCTGCGTAGGCAAAAGGGGTAAAGAAGCCCTGTTTGAAGGAATACATTGCGGAGGAGTAGAACTCAAAATTATTAGATTGAAAGCTACGCAGGCGTACCGGGTCAGCATCTTGAGCGTAAAGCTGATACAAGCTCATCCCTGATTTAATGTGTACATTATCAGTTAACCGATACCAGCCCTCAACATTAATTGCCCATCGGTTACCGCCTAAATTCTGATCATTCACATCACCCAAATATTGAGTAACTCCGGGACCAATTGCGAAACTCCAGTCTTGAGCGTAGCTAACTGATATTAAGCTACCAAGCAGAAAAATTACTGCCGATAAGACTAATTTGCGCATATCGTGTAAGTTTAAGATAAGGTTAGGAAAAATACGAAGCTATTTTGTTACTTAACAATGAAGACCCTAATTTATTATCAACTGACCTATTCTTGCTTTCACAAAAAAAGTCTATGAACCGATATATACTTTCCGCAGGGCTTATACTTTTGTGTATTCGCTGTACGCTATCAACCACCGTAACCGAACACCTCGTGAATACCGAAGAATTGAAGGCCATCGCCCATGAAGATCCTAATTTGCTGCTAGAAGAATCGCTATCGCCCGACCAAAAAGTGGTGGTGTATCAAATGTTTACCCGCTTGTTTGGTAACTCTGAAACCAATAACGTGATCTGGGGCACAGCGGAAGAAAATGGAGTAGGCAAGTTCAGCGATATTAGTCAAACGGCTCTAACTGCGCTGAAGGAGCTGGGAGCTACCCATATCTGGTATACCGGAGTGATTGAGCATGCTCTACTCAACGACTACCGCGAATATGATATTCCACTAGATGATGCCGATGTGGTGAAGGGTCGAGCCGGTTCACCCTACGCTATTAAAGATTACTACGATGTAAATCCTGATTTAGCCGAAGACGTACCCAACCGCATGGCAGAGTTTGAAGCATTAGTACAGCGTACCCACGACCAGGATCTAAAAGTGATTATTGACTTTGTGCCTAACCACGTGGCACGCTTCTACCAATCAGATGCTAAGCCCGATAGTGTGCAAGATTTTGGTGCCAGCGATGATACTAATCAGGTATTTGCTCCCAATAATAATTTTTATTACATAACAGGCGAATCTTTTCAAGTTCCCGAAGATTACCAGTCGCTAGACGATCATACTTTTCCTACCAAAGACGGAAAGTTTGAGGAGAGTCCGGCCAAGGCTACCGGAAATGACCAGTTTACGGCTCAGCCCAGCGTGAACGACTGGTTTGAAACGGTGAAGCTCAATTACGGGGTAGATTTTCTGAATGATAGCCAGGACGCCGGTCGCCAAACGCACTTTGACCCAGTTCCGAATACTTGGCAAAAAATGCTGGATATTTTATTGTACTGGTCGGGAAGACGAGTAGATGGTTTTCGCTGCGATATGGCCGAAATGGTTCCGGTGGAATTTTGGCACTGGGTAATTCCCAAAGTGAAAGAACTGTATCCTAACATGATATTCATTGCCGAAATATACAACCCCGAGCAATACCGCAACTACATTGATACCGGACGGTTTGATTACCTCTACGACAAAGTACAACTCTACGATACGCTACGAGCAGTAATAGAAGAGCAAGGTTCGGTTCAGCATTTACCCGACATCTGGCAGTATTTACGCGATAAGAACCGGAATATGCTACGCTTTTTGGAGAACCACGACGAGCAGCGTATTGCTTCTCGCTTCTTTGG
>CAKZPJ010000218.1 GCA_937138955.1 uncultured Flammeovirgaceae bacterium
CAAAAACGTGATCTTCTACCCACTCGGAAAAGCTTTCTTAAAAGCCTCCACCCGCCCTTGATCTTGTTTGTATTGCTGGAGGGGGGCGGTTTTTAGCTTGACCTTCATGGCGCGGAACAGCGACCAAATCCCAGGCTGTGTGTAGCGTATAGAAAACTGCTCATGTACGTAATCACAGGCTTGCCAAAGCGTAGCAAATCGCCCTTCAGCCACCGCTTGTCGCAACTGTGCCTTCTAACTGGCGGTCAGTTTTTCCTTACAACTACCCGGTTGATAGTCGCATAAACCTGCTAGCCCCTCTTGCTGGTAGATTTTCCATGAGCAACTTGCGTGGCGCGTACTCATTACTACTAGCTCGGCAGCTTTCTCTCGGCTGTTTATCTGGCCGCTTTTAAGCAAACGTAGCAGTTGTAAACGCTTCAAAACTGCACTCTTTTGGCTATTAGTCTCTCTGGAGCGTAGTGCAGCCACGCTTTATTGAATCTCAAGTGGATAGTTTATTAGCATTTTCTCATCTCAACTATTATACCTTGACTTTATTATTTAAAATGGTATTACTTAAACCATAGAAATCGCTGAAGTATGCATGATAATGATGTTGTTTATTTCACTACAAAATTATCACTTTCTGTGCACTCCTCTTTTTCGTCAACGAGCCGTGCAAGTTGATTGAGACTTTTCTTCGGATAACTTTTCTAGTTTTAAGCCCGGAATGGCTACTGTGATGGTGGTTCCTTCGCCTAGCTTCGATTGAAGTGATAAAGCTCCCCCAATCTTTTCAGTAGTGCTCTGGGCAATGTATAGCCCTAAACCCGCCCCCCCGGTTTGTTCACTAGCCCGGTAAAACATATCGAAAACTTTTGCTTGCAGATGATCTTCAATACCAATTCCGTTGTCGGTGAAAGTTGCAATAGTTTCCTTTCCCTTTTTAGCTACCACTATGTGCAATGTTAGTTCCGCTTTTTCGGCATCGTGGTACTTAATGGCATTCGATATTATACTGAGAAATATGATCTTAGCGCGCTTAGCGTCGGAATAGCATCGTAGGTTGGGCGCAATCTCGTAACTAATAGTAACGGGCTGGTTTTCAGGCTGCAGATAATGTAAGTCACGAATAGCCTCTACAATGAGTTCTTCAAAATCAATAAGAGCTACTTCAACCGCTATTCGGGTATTACGAGAGTACTCAACAATATCTTTCACCGTTTCGTCTAACTTGTACGCGCTCACTTCTACTTGATCAATAAGCTCAGTACGTTCGGCTTTTCGAGTAGCGAGCCGAAGCAATGAAACCAGACCAAAAATGGATGTGAGGGGAGAACGTAAATTGTGCGAGGCACTGTAAACCAGTTTATCTAATTCGTCATTAGCTTTGGTTAATTCGTCATTCAACGCCTTCTCGCTAATTAATGCTTGCTTGATTCTTTCTTCTGCCTTTTTTCGCTCATTAATATCTCGAGCGGTATATTGAGCGTAAAGTGTTTTTCCTGCTTCACTTTGATGTAAAGTCTGGTTTACTTCTAACCATAGGTATTCGCCTTCTTTCGTCTTAACCTGTATTTCAGTAGGAGCCTGAATCCCTTGCCCTAAACGCGCAGCATCTTCCGGATGCAATAGTGCCTTCACCCCCTGACCAATCATTTCGTTAGGGTCATATCCTAGTACTCGTTCAATAGATGGAGTAGTATAGAATATTTTTTCGTTAGAAGTGCAAAAGAAGATAATGTCGTACAGATTCTCGGTAATTAACCAGAACTTTTCTTCGGTCTCTTTCAGCCGTTGACCCGCTAGGTTAATTGAAGATGCCAGTTCCTTTAAATCAGTGTCATTGGTCAGTGCTATATCTCTTCCAATAGCAGTATCTTCACCTTGTACAAGTTGCTTCACTTTATTAGTAAGCTCTGAGATGGGACGAATAACCCGGTCGGGAATTTTATCCATGACCACCGCTACGGCTAGTAGAACCAGAATACTTGCTAAAAAGGTGTTGATTTTTGCCTTCAGGTACAAATTCTGTAGTGATTGATTCTTTTCTTTTAGTTGCCGGTGACTGTAATCAACTATTTTAGAACAGTTAGAACGAAATACCTCGTTTTGCCAGCGCAGCAAGCTCAGGTACAGCTCGCCCCGGTCAGATACAGTAGCCACTTGGTTTAGATTGCGTTCGTACTGTTGACGGCTTTTTTCCAGCGATTGGTAAAGGTCATCAGCAGCAGCATCTTTAGTGTTCTCTTGAATGATAGCGAGGTAGCCAAGGGCAACTTCTCTCTCGCTACGGATAACTTTCTTTAGCACTGCCTCTTCTGCCGATGCAACACTATCCAGACAAAACATAAATAGTGCGCGGTCTATTTTAGCCAACGAGATAATCAATTCCTCAGCGGCTTTCACGGTCTGGTAATCTTCCTGAAGTATTTGGGTTGATGTTGAGCCAATCCGTTGCAGATAATAGATAGACGTGCCGAACGAAATAAACGTTAGAGTAAGTACAAAAAATAAGGCTGAGAGAATATGTTTTCTAATGCTCATGCGTAACTAACAGGTTAAAAAAAATTAGATCAGTCAGTTGGCGTGTGTACTCAAAGTAAATGGTTCAAAAATAATTAATCATTAGTCGGTAGATTGTGGTTATCGTTTCGTTTACTTACCTATGTATCATTGTCTTATGTTTCACTAAATTTTTTTAAATATGGTCATTGCAACATTGCCCGATTTACTGGATAAAATGTGGAGAGATTATGCCACTATGAATCCGCAAGCTTTAAAAATCCATAACCTATTTCTGGAACGAGGTGATCAAGTGCAAAATGATCACATTGCTTTTCGTACGTTCAATCACCCCAAGGTTTCGGTAGACGTACTGGCTAACCCTTTTTTAGAAAGTGGTTATACGTATCGTCAAGACTATCACTTTACCGAAAAGAAGCTTTACGCCAAACATTTTGAGCATACTGACGCTCAGATGCCTAAGATTTTTATTAGCGAACTGAAATTGGAAGAATTTGATGAGGACGTACAAAACACAGTGAATCAGCTAGTTGATCAGGTGCCTGACTACATTACCCAGCAGTTTGATTTCTGCTCCAAGGGTCGCCCTTGGGAAGTGAGCTACGAAACCTACAAAAAGCTTCAGCAAAAAAGCGAATACGCGGCCTGGATGGCCGCCCATGGCTACCGGCCCAACCACTTCACGGTATTTGTAAACGCACTTACTAGCTTTGACGATATTCGGGAGGTGAATAAGTTTATTAAGCAGAACGGGTTTAAAATGAACGATAGCGGCGGAGAAGTAAAAGGCTCTAAGGAAGTATACCTAGAGCAGTCGTCTACGCTAGCCGATACCGTAGAAGTTGACTTTAGCGATGGTACCCGCAGTGTGCCGGCTTGTTACTATGAGTTTGCCCAACGTTACCCCCAATCAGACGGTGAGTTGTACCAGGGGTTTGTGGCCAAATCGGCTGATAAGATTTTTGAGAGCACTAACAAAAATCAGTAAAGTTTCGGTTTTATTAAAATTTTTGTAATTTGAACCCAATCATTCTATTCCTTTTTGTGGTTTAACTTACAATATCAAAAAAGCCCGGTTCTACTGGGTTTTTTTGTTTTCAATTACCTTCTCAGCTATTTAGTGATTTGAATGCGCTGCTTATGCCGGGTAGTTTTACCTTTGATTACTTCGACAAAATAAGTTCCAGGCGCAAGATCAGAAATATCGATAAACGAATCAGCCCGGTAATTTTCCGTTCTCTTCAGCGTATTTTTTTGCTCATCGTAAATCACTA
This sequence comes from uncultured Flammeovirgaceae bacterium, assembly GCA_937138955.1. GTDB lineage: Bacteria > Bacteroidota > Bacteroidia > Cytophagales > Cyclobacteriaceae > Tunicatimonas. The sequence goes on from CAKZPJ010000218.1 coordinate 3,783, forward strand.
CCGTAAACGATTCTTTTTCGGTAACTGCTATTTGGAAGGATTCACGCGCTGGGTTAGGATATACTAGAAAAGAATCATAATTAATAAAGGCAACATCTTGGCTAGCCAGTACCGTAGAACCATTTTTAGCCTTTATATTAAAGCTAATATGCCCGCCAGATGGCATGGTGAACGAAAGGTTGGGACCGCTAGCGTAGTAACTTATTGATCCGGAGGTGCGCTGCCATACGTAACTGGTAGCGTTGGGACAAGTAACAGTTGCCGTAACCCCTCCGGTAGGCACATTATTGGTAGTGTAGAGGTTTCTGCTTCCGTTAGCATCTGTGAACGTACCTTCTAAGCAAACGTTGGTTGGAATATTAAGGGTGAGTTCCTGCTTCCGAACTGTTCCCGAGCAACCGGTAACTCGTAGGTGAAGTGTAGACGTGCCACTGTGGGTGGGAGTGACCGTTACCGTGTTCTGATTGCCCGCCCCCGTAACCCGGGCATTGTCGCCAGTTACGTACCACGAGTAGGTAACACCTGGTTGGTTAAGTACGGAGAAAGTACGATTACCGGTACCCTCAAAATTTCCACTTCCGACAATCTTTCCAGTGTATACGTAGTACTCAGTAGGAGTGCTTGCAGTTACTTGGTTTGTAGCGTGATAGTATGATCCTGCGAACGTATGGTTTACTAACGGCCCATCATCATTATACTTAGATGTATAACGCGAAACATTATTTTCAGTGCCTACCTTCACCGCGGAGTGACCCCCTGGGACAGATTGAGTATCGTAAAAGACCAACTCGGCATTTCCCTCGGTACATACCTCAACGTACTTGACGTTATTACGAAAAGCGAGATTGTCTTTAACTCCCTGGGCGGTAGAACAAGAATAAGGAGAGCTGTAGGAAGTATATAACCCTGGCTGGCAGTTATTTTCAAAGTAGCTCATTACAAAGCCGTGGCAGTTATAGCAAGCAATGTTGTTTCCACAGTCAGAGGGTGTACGAAACTATGCAGTTTGAGTATTCAGGCAGCTTTTCTAATAAGTTCAGTAACCTCATTCCATCGGTTGCTTAGCATTTTTGTTCTAAGATTCAAAACCTGCTGCCCCCCTTTCAGAGTCCATCGCTGCCCTGAGCGTTTCATTCTTTGCTGTACTACGGTTCTTTGGGCAGATTCTATGGCTCCTGAGCCAATGAGATACCCCTGGTCCAAAAAGCTTTTATACCTCATCCGAAGGGCATTATTGTTCAGGTAAGTCAGCAAGGCGTTTTTCTTCTTTAGGCCATCACCTTGGCAAGAAGTATCTTGTATTTGGATGAGTATTTCGGCTAGCCCATCGTTGAGTAATAACGCTTTGGCATCTTCTAGCCAAAGGCTTCTTTCTGGCTGATCCTTGAGTACCAGCACTGCCCATTGGCATATCTTCTCATAGGCATGATAGAACCGGGTCGCCGGGCGATCCAGTATCTGTACTGCCTGCGGATAACAATCGCTCACCCAATTCCATATCCAAGGGGCACCATCAGCTAAGAAGACAAGGTGAGTAAGCCCGTTCAACGATCCGGAAAACTTGTCAATAAAATCAAGATGGCCCCCTATGTGGGCCACATAATCCGAGGAGGTAATCAGATTCCTTTTTTCGCTGATAGCCAAGGTATCACTACCCTTGAAAAGTCGTCCTACTTTAGTCTCTACCCATCCCTGTTCTCTGCTCAAAAGATAGCTCCCATCAACTAATCCGTAATGCAATGCCGCTGGTTCTTCAGGCACCGCAATCGCCTCCTGACCCGCTAAGTCTTCTAGCGCACCCCCATAGTGGTGGCACAAGTTCTCGGTCTGCTTATCACTCAAATCTACCCCGCAAAGCCGTTTCAATAAGTGGCTGGACTCATTAAATGTATGCCCTTGACCTAAACACAAAGCCGTCTCTTGTAAGTAAGGGCTTTGACGAAAATGACCCTTGGGCTCAAGAACATGCCCCTTTTTGACCCTTATCGCACCCACCTGAGTCTGGACTTTTTTTTTGGTTCCTGTCTTGAGGCACTTCCCCCACACTCAATTGCAAAAGCTCTTCGTTCAGGCCTTGCATCACCTCAATGAAACTCTTCTCATACTGGTAACCATCCTCCTTAGGTTTTTTTTCCCACTCATCTATCTTCCTTGACAGTATGGCTATTGCTGCTTGCTTGTCCATGATCTTTTTTCCCTAATTTAGCAACTTCCTGCATTTATTCGTACACCCTATTCAACAGGGGGGAAGAACACCTTGGTAGCCTATAAGCGGTAAGAAGTAAATTGTGCTTAACTAGTATCAATCTTACAATGTAATAAATTTTATATTTATGTATATTTTATTTATATTTACTGTATAAAAACATAATTATGAAATTAAAAGTACTATTATTTATATTTTCTTCAGTCAGCTTTTCTGTATTTTCGCAGGAAATAGTAGATTCCTTACCTGCTTCTCATCAACAGCATCTTAGCCAAGAAGAATACAACCATCTACTAAAATTTACCGCCCAGCAGCTAAGCGATTTTGAAGTTTTAGAAGCAAAAGAAGGGATGATCAGTATTCAGATGGGAGAATATCCTTACTCATTTTCTTTATTACCTCTAATTGAGCAGAGTGCCGAATTTGCTTTTGACTCTGCCGGACGGGAGGATTTGGTGAGAGAGTACGTAGCCCTACTGATAAGTGCCTACGATGACCAACAGATGTTAAGTGAGGCTGATTTCTCAACAGTAAAGAAATATTTACGACTACAGTTACACCCGGCTGCCAATATAACGGAAGAAGATTGGGATCGTTGGGTAGTTCGCCCTGATTTGGAAGGAACTGTTACTTGTGCGGTACTCAACCTACCAACAGCAACTGCTACAGTGGAGCGAAATCAATTGGAGCAATGGAATATAAGTGGAGAAGAAATTTGGCAAATAGCTAAGCAAAATACTGCTGAATCTAAGCATGAAATCGTTCGGAAAACGGTAGCTGATTCTATTGAGATACTTGCCATTGGTGGAGCTAGTGCTACGCTGGTGCTAGATGAAATTATACCGGAACCTATCAGCGAATACGGGGCGATTGTAGCGGTGCCCCACGAAGAAATAGTATTGTTACATCAACTGAAAGAAGACAAACTAGAAAGTTTTCAAAAAGTGATCGAGTACCTTCATAGTTTTGTTAGTGAACAGTATCAAGAGCACAGCCAACCGATTTCGCCTTATTTTTACTGGTATTCGCAGGGAGAATATCTTCGGGTGCGCCTAGGAAAAGATCAGCACGGGAACCTGCATATCTTTCCACCTACAGCTAGCCTTGGCTTAGAAGAGTAGTTACTCCTCTTCGGATTGATCGTCCTCTTCCTTTTGTTCAGAGTCTTCGTCCCGACCCTCAATATCGTCGCGGTCACGCAGTTTTTTATCGTCTACGTGTTTGTTCAGAAACTTATTGATTTTATCAATATCATAGTTGGTCTGAATCTCTCCAAACGTATCAATCTTGATATCGAACCCATCTAACTCAGGGTTTACTTTCGGTTTCTCTCGTTTACTTAATCTCTTTCTTCCCATAATACTTGTACAAATTGACCCCGACTCCGGATAAGTTCCGGGGTATTCGGAGTTGACAATGGATGGTTAATAGTTATAACGTGGTTAGGGCACCATCTGTTTTATTTGTCTGCTGCCAGTGTTTTTACTGCCAGTTGTATACGGCTGATTACTTCTTGGCGACTTAGCACTTCCATCGTACTCATTAGGTCGGGACCACCGCCCTGTCCGGTGAGAGCGAGTCGTAATGCAGGCATTACTTTCCCCAAACCCATTTGCCGATCTTCCAACAATTGCTGTAGTTGCTGCTTAGCACTTTCGGCTGACAAAACCTCGTCTGATTTTTCCAGTACTTCAGCGTAAGCGAGTAAGGCATCCGAGGCGTCAGCTTTCCATTTTTTTCGCACCATCTTCTCGTCATATTGTTCGGGAGGCTGATAAAAGTACTGTGCCGTACTCCAGATTTCCTGCGGAAAAGTGACGCGCTCTTTCATCAATCCACAAACCTGTTCTGCTTTTTCCTGACTGCTTTCAATGCCGTTGTCTGACAAATCTTTCAGCAGGTATTCAGCTAAGGCTGAATCAGGCATTTCTTTAATATACTGCTGATTAAACCATTTCGCCTTTTCAATATCAAACTTGGCTCCGGCTTTGCTAACCCGATCTAGACTGAACGATTTGACTAATTCTTCTAAGCTAAATAGTTCTTCATCATCACCCGGATGCCAGCCCAGCAACGCTAGAAAATTAACTGTCGCCTCCGGCAAATAACCCGCTTCCCGAAAACCGGGCGAAACCTCACCTGACTGCGGATTTTTCCAGTCAAACGGGTACACTGGAAAGCCAAAACGATCGCCACTGCGTTTGCTGAGTTTTCCCTTACCGTCGGGGTTCATCAGCAAGGGCAGATGAGCAAACTCGGGCATATCTTCCTCCCAGCCTAGATAGTGATAAAGCAATACGTGCAACGGAGCCGACGGCAGCCATTCCTCTCCCCGAATTACGTGGGAAATTTTCATTAGGTAGTCATCTACCACATTCGCTAAATGGTAGGTGGGCAAACCATCGGACTTTAGCAGCACTTTATCATCCAGCATAGACGAGTGAACCCTTACATCGCCTCGAACTAGATCATTTAGCCGTATTTCTTCGTCTTGTGGAGTTTTTACGCGCACCACATAGGGTGCCCCGCTATTTATGTGCTCCTTAATTTCTGCTGCGGAGAGGCTTAGCGAGTTCTTCATACTCATTCGGCTAGCGGCATCGTACTGAGGATTTTCCCCCTCCGCTTGTAATCGCTCGCGCATCTCATTTAACTCGTCGGAGGTGTCAAAAGCATAGTAGGCAAACCCACCATCGAGTAACTGCTGCGCGTATTTCTGATACATATCTTTCCGCTCTGACTGTCGGTAGGGAGCGTACTCACCCCCAGCTACCACTCCCTCATCAGGTGGAATACCGCACCAATTGAGTGCCTCGCGAATATATTCTTCGGCACCGGGCACAAAGCGGGTTTGGTCGGTATCTTCAATCCGCAGTATAAAGGTGCCTTGATGTTGTTTGGCAAATAAGTAATTGTAAAGGGCGGTGCGTACCCCGCCAATATGCAGTGGCCCCGTTGGACTAGGGGCAAATCGTACTCGTACTGTTTTCATTGCTACTTTAACCGCTTACTGATTTAAAAGTTGCCAACAAATTATGAAAACGACTTACTGCCGTTCGTTAAGGAGGTAAAGTTTTGTAAATTTCAGCGTAGATAAAACCTGTTATCATATTTCATGCTTTTTATTTCACACTTCATTGCTCATTGCACACTGTTCATTACTAATTGCACATGATTCATCAATTTAATTTTCCTACCGTAGTTCGCTTCGGTGAGGGCGCGGTGCAGGAATTAGGAGGCTACTTAAAAAGCCAAGGAAGCCTACGTCCGTTGCTCATTACCGACGGAGTAGTGGCGAAACTAGCCTTCTTTGAGAAGATAATAGACGACCTACGACAACAGGGATTAGAGCCCGAACTCTTCTGCGATATTTCTAAAAACCCGGTGAAGTCGGACGTACTGAAGAGCAATGAAGCCTACCATCAATACGGTAGCGATGCGATTATTGGGTTAGGTGGGGGAGCCGCGATGGATGTTGCCCGAGCGGTAGTACTTAGCATCAACAACACTCGCGATCTGCTGGAATACGACGAACTTATTGGTGGCGACCAGTACATTACCGAACCCATGCCATTGTTTGTTACTATACCAACTACCGCCGGCACGGGTAGTGAGGTGGGTCGCAGTGCAATTATTTCGGATGATGTAACCCGCAAGAAGCATATTCTTTTTCACCCCACGTTAATGGCGCAAGTGGTATTCGCTGACCCCGAACTAACCTATGAGTTACCTTCGGCGGTAACGGCAGCTACGGGTATGGATGCCCTGACGCATAATATAGAAGCCTATCTGGCAAAAAACTATCACCCGATGGCGGACGGAATTGCGCTGGAAGGTATTCGGATGATCTCTCGTTCACTAGAGAAGGCAGTGAATAAACCCGATGCTGAGTCGCGACGGGAGATGCTGCTAGCATCGCTGATGGGGGCGGTAGCTTTTCAAAAAGGGTTAGGCGTAGTGCATTCTATGGCACACCCTTTGTCAGCCTTAGTGGATATGCACCACGGATTAGCCAACGCTATCTGCTTACCCTACGGACTACAATTTAATGTTGATGGTTTTGAAGATCGCTTTAGAATGATGGCACAATCTATGAATCTGAGCAGTGAAACGGGAGAAGCTTTAATTACGGAACTACTTGATCTCAACAAAAGAATCGGCTTACCAACGAATCTTAGTAGTGCTGGAGTGGAGGAAGCGCACTTGGAAGAGTTAGCAACGCTGGCTTCCGAAGATTTCGCTCATCCCAATAATCCTAAGCCAGTTACTCGCGATGATTTTCTAAAGCTTTATCGCTCTGCGTTATGATTAAGCTGGGAGTAACTTCTTGCCTAATGTACCCGGATGCCGACCGGACGTACTTTACTCCTAAGTACCTTTGCTATTTGGAGCGCGATATGGCTCGTTACCTCTATCGCCTCAATGTGCTACCAATACTAATTCCCGACTTAGCACCGAACGAACTAGCTGATTTTTTAGCGCAAATGGATGGCTTCGTACTTCAGGGTGGTTCTGATTTAGCTCCCGAAACTTACGGGGAAAAACCCATTGGTCGCTGGTTAGGTGATGCGTACCGCGATAAATATGAAATGAAAATTCTAGACTACGCCATTAAAAATGATAAACCTGTTTTTGGTATCTGTCGAGGCTTCCAGGTAATGAACGCCTACTTCGGCGGAACCTTGTACCAGGATATTGCCACCCAACGTCCCGAACTGGAGCAGCACCGCAATGCTACACTGTACGATCAAATAAATCACCCTGTTATTCTAGAAGAAGGAAAGCTACTAGCTCGCTTACACCAGGATGAATCTAACCGAATGGTCAACACCGTTCATCACCAAGCTATCAAAGATTTGGGCGAGAACCTGGAAGTACTGGCCACCTCACCCGATGGACTAATTGAAGCCTTCCTGTGGAACCAGACCGAAGAAGGCAAAGTAATCGGTGTACAGTGGCACCCCGAATTCTTCGCCAATTCTCAGGTTCCTTTAATAGATGCTGAGAAGGTTTATACGCATTTTTTGGGTTTTTGTCAGTGAATGTTATTCAAATGAGTGTATAACAAACGGGGGGCAAGGTCTCATAAATTAGCGTACAACCAATCCCCCTAAACCCCCCGCGCCGCGTCGGCTTCGCCAAGGGGGAC
>CAKZPJ010000219.1 GCA_937138955.1 uncultured Flammeovirgaceae bacterium
TTTTCATACTCATGCACTGGGGAAGTTTCATTGGACTGCTGACCATCTCCAAAGTCCCAAGTCCACTTTTCCACCTTTCCTATTGACTCATCTTTAAAGTACACTAGCCTCTTAGCCAGATCAATTACTTCAAATGACCACTCGGCTTGCAACTTGGGTTGAAACCTTTCTTCCAATGGCATTAGCTGAAATGCACACAGATAACTGGCATCTTTCACCATCAAAGTATTGTGAGAAAGATTGTTGTGTCCTTCTCGCTTACCACCGTCAAAATCTAAAACTGACCAGGATAATCCAATGTAATCACCTACCCGAAGCTGGCTTTCCTGCGCTTGTGCTACTCCGCTATGCGGAGCGTGATCGTAAAGGGTGATATAGAATTCTAAGGTAAGATGCCCACTTTCGCCCGGCTGAAAATCGTATTGGTAATCTCGATTAGCCTGCGGGAACTCTGCAATCCAGGGTTGAATACCCCAAATCAACGTCCAGGCATTGTTCACTGGGGGAGTGTAGATGTGATAATTCTGAGCATGGACGCCGCTAAATCGTAAGTGATTATTGATATGAGCCGGAGCGTCTCCCATCCTTCCCGCATCCTTCAGCATATCATTAAAAATAAATGGCCCACCCGAAAGATCACCATCGACAACTATCTCAAAAATATCGTTCAAATACCCCTTAGGGTTGAATCGCCCAAAATCCCAGTAGTCATCGTACGCTTCGTATAAAAAATATAGCCGATTTAATCCTGCTACCCACCCAACTTTCACTTTTACTTTGAGATCAGTGGTATCTACCGGATAAGGCGTATTGTCTTCCGTATCTTTTAGCAAATCGGTACTGTAAATATTTTTCTCAGGATAAATATCCCAGTCGTCGGTCAGTCCATCGATGCGGGGAATTTGGTCTTTCGGAAATTGAAATACTTCAAACTCTATATCCGACCTTACAGTATTGGGTTCAATCGTTTGGGCAACTATCGGGCAGTGAAGCCAACCGAAACTTATCAGATTAATAAGGTGAAAAACACGTTTTAGATTAAATTCCATAATGAAAAGATTACCGAATAAAAGATAATTTCGGTCGAAAATTACTATCTTCAAATATATTATCTGGATTTTTATAGCTACACACCTTCATGTTTCAACGAAGAGAATTTTTACGCAGGAGTCTCAGCCTGGGAATGGGACTCGCGGTCGCCCCTCAACTGGTAAAGGCCCAATCTTCTATTCTTAAGAATATTCCAATCATAGATACCCACGTACATTTCTGGGAACTGGATCGGCTGGAGTATCCCTGGTTGGAAACTAACAAATCATCTCTCAGTCAGGATTTTCTACTTACCGATTATCAGCAAATTACCCAGGGTTATCAAGTTGAAAAAATTGTTTTTGTGGAAAGTGGTCGAGTGCCCTGGCAATATTTAGAAGAAGTTAAATGGGTACACCAATTGGCTGAACAAAACGATCTGATTGGTAGTATGGTGGCCTATTTTCCGGTAGATCAGGGCGGATCAGCCCAAGCTGAACTGGAAGAACTGACGGCTTATCCTTTGGTAAAGGGAATTCGTAATATGGGAGATACTCAGGAGCAAGTTACTTCGGCCCAGTACCGTGAGGGGTTACGCCTGCTATCCAAACATGATCTAAGCCTGGACATACATCTTGGTACTACTGATATTAATCGCTATCTCACGCTAATTGATCAAAATCCGAACTTACGCTTTGTACTGAACCATTTGGGACTACCTAATGTGAAAGACGGCGAACTGGAAACCTGGAAAAGCGGGATGCAGCAATTAGCCGAACGCCCCAATGTGGTTTGCAAACTTTCGGGCTTACTGACTCGCTGTCATCCGGAGCAGGTCGATGGTAACTTTTTAAAACCCTATATTCTTAGTCCGATAGAATATTTCGGGACTGACCGGGTAATGTTCGGTAGCGATTGGCCGGTACTCACTCGCGCCAACACATTTCAGGTTTGGGCACAAGTATTAGAGAATTTTACTACCGAATTGAGCCAATCAGAATTGACTCAAGTTTTCTCAGATACCGCAAAGAAGGTTTACCGAGTAGATTAGGTTCGGCAAGGTTACTCCATTCTTACTACTGGCACCTCATCTTCGTGCCAAGGGAAAGCGTAGCTGGGATTGTTGGCAAATCGATCCAGTCCGATTTCAATTTGACCTACGGCACCCGGTGATAGTTCTACGGTAACGTACTTATGATTAACAGTATTGAACTGGTAGGGATAGTCAATAATCTGGCGAACTCGAGTAATTTGGTGCTCGCCAAACATACCACCCTGTACTATTACCCGCCGGGTTTCCGTAGGGTGTAAATTAACTAGTTGTAAAGACACTCCGTTTAGATTCACCTGTCGGACGAGTGCCGCTACATCTTCGGGCATACCAGAACGCTGATTTTCTTCGTCAAAATACCGCACGCTAGCGTGTAGCAACCCACCGTGGTAAATGTGGTTAGGTGCTCCCAACATCGTCTGCACCAACCCCTCCAGCACCACCGGATTACGTTCTAGCCAATGGTGAACATCCTGATCGTCGGGAGTGCTTTCATCACTGCTAATAATCTCCACCCGTCGCTGCATCTCCTGATAAGTTGCACGCAGAATATCCATCGGGTACGTAGGGTTCACCCCTTCTAAATACCCCAACCAAGCTGCCGTATTTTCCGAATCGCCTTTACTTTTGCGGTACGTAAGCGTTTT
>CAKZPJ010000220.1 GCA_937138955.1 uncultured Flammeovirgaceae bacterium
TTGGAAACAAAAATAAAACGGAGAAAAATTTGAGTAAAATTCAGTCGAACGAAGGGAAAACGGAGGAAGAAAAGAGTGAATAGCAGCTTTATTTCTTAATTGTTCTTCTTTTTCCCTTTTCCGTATCCCTTCCTCTCTCGTAGTAATGCAGATATATTCATCCTTCCCCAAGCTATTTGAGGATTTTCGACACCTGAAGGTGCTGATTATTGGTGATGTAATGCTAGATGCCTACGTTTGGGGTAGTGTCCATCGTATTTCTCCTGAGGCACCAGTTCCTATTCTCAATGTAAACAAGCGAGAAAATCGTTTGGGTGGATCGGCCAATGTTGCTCTGAACGTACAGTCGTTAGGGGCTATTCCTATATTGTGTTCCATAATTGGGGAGGATGCGTCCGGTGAGGCTTTTACCCAACTGCTGACAGAGAGTAATATATCTACTAACGGTATTGTACGTAGCCAATCTCGCCCAACTACCGTAAAAGAGCGGATTATTGGCGAAGGACAACAGATGCTGCGGATTGATGCCGAGCATAATCAAGTACTATCGGCCCCTGAGCAAGAAATGCTGCAAAAGGCTATTCAACCGTTATTGTCTCAAGCTGACGTGATTATCTTTCAGGATTATGACAAAGGTGTACTGAGCAAATCGCTAATTAAGTGGGTTCAGCAACAGGCTGAGCAGCGTAATATCCCTACTGCTGTCGATCCAAAGCGGCGCAACTTTTTGCACTACTATAATGCTACCTTGTTCAAACCGAACCTGAAGGAATTAAAAGAAGGCTTACTTCAGGAAGCGATTGCACTACATCAGGAGGAGTATGAATTACAACCAACCATACGGGAAGCCTCGGCAGTGTTACGACAGCGATTGCAACATCAGATTACATTAATCACTCTATCGGAAAAAGGGGTGTTTGTAGATGATGACCAGAAATCTACTTTTATTCCCGCCCATATTCGGGAGATTTCAGACGTATCAGGTGCTGGTGATACGGTAATTAGCATTGCTGCTTTATGTTTAGCTTTGCAGCTACCCAACCCGCTAATGGCTTCGCTGGCTAATTTGGGGGGGGGCATAGTCTGTGAATACACCGGAGTAGTTCCTATTGAAGCCTCGCGTTTATTACAGGAAGCTACCGAACATCTTACGATGTGATGTCACTTAATCCTTTCTCTAATCTTCCCATTCGCTACCGCAAGCAAGCGTTAGATATAAATACCGTAGTCACACGGATAGTAGCCACTATTGGAACAGCTTTACTGGTATATCTCTACGGTTTTAATCATACCGCTCGGGTTCAACGGGTGCTGACTGGTATTGCTATCGGCGTACTGGTAGTGTTTGTCATTAGCTATGTTTCTCGCTGGCTGTTTACCTCCAAAAAAACTTCTTTTCTAAAAAAAACCAAGTGGGAAATTGCTTTTCTCGTGTTAGCCGTCGTAAGTGTATTGTTCTACCTCGTAGCCAACACTTTGTTTTCGTCGCTTAACCTAACTTCGTTTTATTTAGGATTACCCGTTAGCGTATCGTTACTACTACTTATCTTTTTTGAAGCATCCCAGTTTTTATTTCAGGTAATAGAAGTAAAGGTCCGGCCATCTGTTGTGTTTGTTGCCAGCTTTTTACTGCTCATCGTTGTAGGAACTGGGCTACTCATGCTTCCGGCTATGTCTACGGTACCCAATGGTTTGTCAGTTATTGACGCTTTTTTTATGTCGACCAGTGCGAGCTGTGTAACAGGGCTAGCCGTAATAGATACAGCTACTGACTTAACTACTCGGGGGCAGTTAGTAATTTTGGGGCTATTCCAAATTGGGGGACTAGGTATACTGGCCTTCGCGGCTTTTTTTACGTCCTTACTAAATGCCGAACTGCGTATTCATCAGGCGAAGATGATTCCTGATTACCTGGATGGGGAAACCCTGGGTAGTGCCCGCTCACTACTTAAGCGAATTGTTTTCCTCACCGTTTTTATTGAAGCAGGCACCTTTATCGCAATGATGTATCTGTGGGGTGACTACCCGTTTTCCGGTTGGGGAGAACGGATATTCTTCTCTTTCTTCCACGCGGCTTCTGCCTTCTGTAATGCTGGGTTTAGTTTGTTCAGTCAAGGTTTTTACGAGCCCGTGATTCGCGATATGTACGTGCTGCATGCTATTACTTCAGTAGCTATTGTGCTAGGCTCGTTAGGGTTTGCTACGCTAAATAATATTTTCTCTCCTCAACAACTACGGCAACGCCTTGAGAAGCCCTGGATTGACTGGCACCTTAGCACTAAGATTGCTGTCAATACCACTATCATATTGCTAATAGTAGGTACTCTCGGCTTTTACTGGTTAGAGAAATCAAACACCCTGTCTGGTATCAACTTAACCGAATCATTAATTAGTAGTTTTTTTCAGTCGGCTACCGCCCGCACTGCAGGATTCAATACGGTAGATATTAGTCAAATTACGGTTCCGGCTATGGTACTGCTCATTTTTCTAATGTTTATTGGTGGATCTTCTGGCTCAACCGCCGGGGGCATTAAAACTTCTACCTTCTTTCTACTGGTGGCTTCCGTTATTTCTACCAGCCGGGGAAGCTCTCAGATAGAAATCGGCAATCGGCACATTTCTAGTGGAATTGTTTCAAAAGCATTATCAATTTTTTTCTATGGTATCAATCAATTTACCCTTAAA
>CAKZPJ010000221.1 GCA_937138955.1 uncultured Flammeovirgaceae bacterium
GATGCCCATCTACGCTAAGGACTCTCCTGCCCTAATGGCTGGATTTTCTTGCGACTGGCAAAAAGCAAACGATCTACTTCCTGGAAATGAAGTGCACGCCTTACGGCTGCCTAATGGCAAAGCTGCTCTGCTTATCACGGTAATAAACTATGTAGATACTAGTATTGGCAAATACATAGAATACAGTATTGCCATCGGTTGCACGCACGGTTCCAAACCAGCTCCGGCTATTCTCAATGTGATGCGAATGAAAAAATACGGTGTAGGTCAATATATTCTTGATCTTCCAGTAAGCTCAGAGGTTTCGGTAAAAGGAGGGAAGGGTATATGGGGAATGCCAAAGCACCAAGCTAATCTTGACTTCAACGTAACTGACACCACGGTGAGCAGTCAGTACGAGAAAGACGGTCAGTTTGTGTTCCGTATTGAAATAGACCGACCCAAGTCAGCTAGTTTTCCGCTGAAGGTTGGTACAACCAACTACTGCCGCTACCGCAATATGTTGATGGCATCCTATATCTATTTTAACACCAAAGCTGGGGTTAACTTTTTAGGAAAAGCCAAAGGGCAGTTATTCATTGGCGATCATCCGAATGTATCGTTTCTACAGGATATTGATATCAATCCCGATCCATTCTTTACCATGTTTATGCCTAAAGCCAACGGCATGCTCGACGATCACTTTGATTGCTGGTTCCTTACTTACGATGAGCCTCCGGAAACTATGCCCGAAGGACTGGAAAGCGTATTTCATTTGAGCAGAAGTGAAGAATGGCTGGAACCACCCTCCATTGCCGATTATCAAGAATATAAGATTTGAGAGTGTGTATGAACTTTACCTTTTAGTTTTCTTATACCTATTTCCCGTTCATACTTCGGTTCTTTTTCGGACGATAGCTTAAACTATCCCCCTCAAAAGGAACCTCGTCTGACCGAAAAATAACTCATAATAAATTCTAAAAATAAAATCCAAATACACTCTAATACTAGCCAAAATCAACCTATCATGAAACGAACATTGCTAGACATCAATAACGCGTACATATTCTTTTGTGCTTCGTTATATCTCGGACTATTCTGGTCGCTGCACTTCTTCTGGTTTCCGCATTATCCCAGCACATTGAATCTGGAAAACTATTACAACGCGATCATACCTCAAACTACTACGGCTACCAAGTTTTTCTTTGTGACCATACCCATTATGGCGGTTGCAATTGCCGTCATGCTAATCACAGAATGGAAAACGAAATTTCGCTGGGTACCCATTGCCTGGGTTTTTGCGCTATTCGGTCCAGTTATTATTCAACAGGTATATATCGAGCGGGTTAATGATCAATTCAAAGCCGGAGTAACTGATATGGCTACCTTGCAGGACTTACTGCAAGAGTGGATGTTTCTCAATGACCTCCGGGGAATTATATTAACGCTGGCGTGGGGTATGATGATGTACTACTACATTGCCAAAGCCCGTCAAAATACTGCCTACCAATACGCCGGATCGTGAAAAAGATTATCCACCTTTTGATTATTGTGATCTCGATTGCCACCATCATGTCGGGACTCGCGCAAGTAATAGCACCATCGTTGGTTTTAGGAGTTATTGGCGCTGAAATAACCGCATCCACCAATCATTTCTTCGCTATCATAGGAATGTTTATGGCATTGTTCGGAGGATTAATGCTACATACTATTTACAGTGCTGAAAGCAGTAAAGTGGCTGTTCTCTGGTCGGCACTTCAGAAATTGGGAGCTTTTGTGGCAGTTGGCCTGGGTGTCATGAGTGGGCTTTTCTCGGCTTTAGCCTGGGGAGTGGCACTATTCGATCTGTTTTCGGGGCTTCTGTTTCTCTACTACCTAAAAAGTATCCGATCCCGTGAAAACGCTTAATTACTTTCTTTTCTATACCTATGTAGGCTTAGTAATCGTGGCTGGTTTCTGGGGAGCTTTCATAAATCCTTATTTTGATTTGAGGCTTCTGTTCGATTTAGAACCCAATACGCTCACCGAGTACACGAAAGTCAATATACTAAGCCAATATCGGTTTCTGAGAGCTATTGAATTGGGTTTCGGACTGTTCAGTGTCATATTCTTCCGGCAAATATTTTATGAACGCCAATTCAATACCCTGTTCCTGACGATCATGTCTTTAGGAGTCCTGGCGCGGGTTTTCTCAATCATTGTTGATGGTATGCCCAGCTCACTATTTCTATTTTTTCTTATCTACGAAATGGTGGGAGTAGTGGTAATCTATATGTATTCAAAAACTACAATTCATCAGCATGTCGTCCAATGAATCCATCGTAGCCCCAAGTGATCAAGATACTAGGAAGTCGCTAATCCTAGCCGGTGGTGGTATGCGGGTAGCTTATCAAACCGGCGTAATCATGGCCCTGCAAGAATCAGGGCTTAAGTTCACGCACATAGATGGAACATCGGGAGGGATTTTTAATACCGCTATGCTGGCCAGCGGACTCACCCCCTACGAAATGGCGGATTGCTGGCGGGGGCTGAAAATGAAATCTTTTGTTTCTCTGGCTAATACGAGAGATTATTTAAAACCCCTGCAAATGAAAGGCTATACCGATGCTGACAACATTCGCAACCGAGTATTTCCTCAGTTAAAAATAGATCTCGCTAGCATTAATAAGAACGAACAGATAAACGCCACCTTCAATGTCTGTAACTTCTCTGACAAAGCAGTTGAAGCTATCAGCAATAGGGAAGTCACAGAAGATCATCTGATTGCCGGAGTATCTTTACCGATGGTAATGCCTGCCATCAAGATTCAAGACACCTGGTATACCGATGCCGTCTGGATAAAAGATGCCAACTTGCTGGAAGGTGCTCGACAACAAAGTGAAGAACTCTGGCTAGTCTGGGTTATTGGCAACTGCGAATCTTATTTACCGGGTGCCCTGAATCAGTACGTTCATATGATTGAAATGAGTGCTAACGGAGCTTTGCTAGAAGAGTACAAGCAAATCCAGAATGCTAACGACGCTATCACAGAAAATAAGAGTGCGCATGAACAGCAGAAGCCAATCAAGTTATTTGTGATTAAACCCGAATTTCCGGTGCCGCTGGATACCGACCTTTTCATTAATAAGATAGACTCACGCTCCCTCATCAATATGGGGTACGCTGACGCCCGGCGTTGCTTGTCTTCCATGCCACGAGAGGGTATAGAAATGAACCAAGAGGCTACCAAAATG
>CAKZPJ010000222.1 GCA_937138955.1 uncultured Flammeovirgaceae bacterium
CAGTAGCTAAACATTGACCGGGAAGGGTCACGCTCAAAGAATATGTTTCCGACTCGAAGTGGTTGATTACGGGTCGGGTTATCCGTCTTGACTACAAACCAATTGGCTAACCACGTACCCAATAATTCACGAACCGCTGGATTTTGAGGGTCATCGGGGTTCAACAGCGAAATTTTAAGATCATTATAGATGCAGTGTATTTTACCTTCAGATGAATAATCATTAATCGTCATCTCAAACGAAAGCTTATTGAGCATTCCTGTCTGCACTGAGGCAAAAGCTACTGGCTCCAGAAAATCATTTATTCGGGTAAGAGACATTCGGTCTAGCTCGCCAACTACTCGGTGGTACCCATCGGTTCGGTTCAAAGGCACCTGCACTGATAAATTGAAACGTCCACTATTCATTAAACTAGCTTGGATATTTGCTTCAAAAGTATCTCCAGTACTAATTATGTTGGTTGTGTTATATAAGCTTGCGTAGAATTGATTAAAAGCGATTTTACCAACGCGTACCGACTCGGTATTTTGCTCTTCATACACAATTTTGCTATCGCTCAGCGCAATTGTATCTACTCTAAATTGAAATGGTACTGATTGCAACATTGAGGATAGCAGAGGCCGCAACTTATCTGAACGTTGCAAACGTTTGTCTTTGTAAATCTCCAACATTGCCGAATCAAGGCTAATTTGCTCAACAAGCAGTTGACGGGCATTGAACCAATGGGAGGGGTGAATGCCCCTGATCTGCACCCGAGCAATCTGAGCTTGCAGTCGGTCTTTTCTTTTGTCAAGATGTTTTCTCCATTCGCGCTTGCTATAATTCGGTTGTACCCGAACATCGTTCAAACCAATAGTACTATCCAGTACATTTACGCTCGCCCTTGCTACTGAAAACGTATACAGCGAATCTTTAGAAAGTTCTTGTATTGAGTCTACTGAAATAAGTAGTGAAGATAAAGAGGGTAATCCTAAATTTTTAGAAGATTGTAGCGAGTCAATAAATAGCTCCTCTAAGTGAATATTTATTCCTGTAATCTCTAGCGTATCGCTGGCTTTAGCTTGTTGAGTAATTTGTTTAAAAACTCCATTCTCAATGTGAATACGGGCGATTGATAAGGAATCCAGAAATGGCTGAATCAGCTTATAATAATTTAGAGATTCTGTTTTTTGCGTAGTTTCTTCGGAAGAGTCAGAGGGATACAGATAAATGGTTGGCTTTTGAAGAGAGATTTCTCGAATAGACAAAAAGCGGTCAGTTTCCCAGTAAGGATACCTGTTTAACTTGATATCGAGCCTTTTTAACTTACCACTAAGATGCTTTTTCTGCTCATTTTGGGTAGTATCTATTACTATTGAAACATCCTCTAAAGCAATTTCCCTACGAAAAGGATGAAATCTAAGTTTCTGATAATCAATTTGATACCCTTGCTCACGCAGTTGGCTCAACCCCAACTTAACTGCTTGGTCGACTACCGGTTGTACCCAAAAGCGAAATGAGAAAGTGAGAATGATTGCAATTGTACCAGCAACTCCTAATACAATTACTATTTTTTTAACCCAAGTAGGGTGTATAGCCATGTTGATAAGAACTTCTGCAGTAATAATACAAAAAGTTCAGTGCTTTCGCTAAGAGGCCCTTTATCGTAGAATGATATTGGCGTTAATAAATCGGGCAGAAAGACGATTGGGCACCCCAAATTGCCGGTTACGGACATCTTCTATCCAAGTAAAAGAAATGACGTTATTTGCTTTTAGGGCATTCAATACTTCTAGTCCAATCCATAATGACCGAAATAATTTGGTTTCTTTTTTCTGATTTAACGGAATTTCTTTAGAGAAACCCAAATCTACCCGTCGGTAGTCCGGGCCATTAAAAGCGTTGCGATTCCGATCATTATTAGGTGGCCCAAACGGCAGTCCGGTTCCGTAAAGTAAGCTTAGATACACTCGCATAGTTGGGTCATTCGGCAAATGATCTTGAAAGAATACTCCCAAATTTACTAGCTGATCGGAGGGACGACGAATGTAGCCTCTCCCGTCATCAGCCACATCCTCCCGCGTTCGCAGTATTCCCAAACTGAACCAGGACTCAGCTCCGGGAATAAAGTCTCCGTTTAATCGCATATCTATCCCCGTAGCGTAAGCTCGAGCAGTATTCTCGGCAAAATAGCGAATACGTACATTATCAATGTCGTAGGGGTTTACGTTGTAGAGATGCTTATAATAGAATTCAGTAAGTAGCGTAAACTCTCGCCCCAGCATAGTGAAGCGATAATCGGCACCTAGAATAGCGTGAACTGACGATTGTGCTTTTACATCCGTTTGTAAATTTCCGGCTCGGTCGCGTAGCTCCCGGTAAAACGGCGGTTGTTGGTACAATCCAGCCGAGGCTCTTATCACTAAATCTTTGCTAGTAGGAGGCTGAAAGGCATACTGCACTCGAGGACTGACTAGCAATTGCTGGTTTACATTCCAATAGTTGAAGCGCACGCCATAGTTGAGCGTATGTACGTTACCAATTTCGGTAGTATTTTGAATATACCCGGAGAATCGGCGCGAGTCTAATACTAATTCATTACTTACGGTACGTTCTACTGTGGCAAAACCAGCCGAGTCGCTAATCAGATATTCGGAAAGTTGATCCTGAAATTGCTCCAAGCTCACTCCTACCCCAAACTCCAGCGTATTGCTTTCGTTGAGGATGTAAGCCATCCGGTTCTCCAGATTGTAAATATTAGCACTGAGCTTATTACGAGCATGATCTAAGTTAATTCCTAACCCTATAACAGTGGCACATTCATCTACCTCTAAATCCCCCCCAATTTCCACATCACACAACCGATAAGCCGCAATCAGATCAAAATATTCCCGCTCTTGGGTGGTTACCCACGAACCAATTAACCGAGAACTCCACCGATCATTAATTCGGTACGTCCACTGTAACCCGGTTTGAAAAGTCTGATAGGTCAAATTCTCTTGACCTTGGTAGCCAACGAACAGACTAAAGCTTTCCTGCAAGGTTCCGAAGGTAGTTCGACGGCTCTCGGGCTGAACTCGATAGTTATTATTGGCGTATGCTACCAATAATCCTAACTCACTTTTCACCTCGTTCTCGTCGCCATCTAAGTCATACGTTATGTACGACTGAAGATCGGTAAATTGAGGACGGTACTGTCCATCTGTTTCCAGCGTACCTAACAAGTACTGCGCTCGCTTGTGACGAACACCAGCGATATACGAACCCTTATCAAAGCTACCTTCTACATGAGCGGCTCCGCCCAATAATCCAATCCGCAGCGAAGCATCAGTAGTAGCAGGTTTTTTGTAGCGGACATTGAGAGTAGAAGAAAGCTTATCGCCGTATTTGGCTTGCCAGCCACCCGACGAGAATGCTACGTCAGCTACCATATCAGGGTTAATAAAACTTAACCCCTCCTGCTGCCCCGCCCGAATCAGAAATGGGCGGTAGACTGGAATATTATTCACGTAAACTAAATTTTCATCGTAGTTTCCACCTCGCACTGAGTAATTAGAACTTAATTCATTATTACTAACCACCCCGGGCAGGGTAACTAAAATCCGGTTGAAATCCTGAAAAGCCGAAGGAATATTCTGCGCGGTTTGCGGATCAAGCTTGACTAAACCGGGTTCAAACCGACTGGCATCGTCGGTATTGGCTACCACTTCTACCTGCTCCAGTAAACGAACATCGGGACGCAGCGTAACGGATAACGTTAGCGTATCACCGGAGCTAAGACTAACCTGACGCAGAATATTGGTGTACTCCAGGTGAGAGAAAACTAAATCGTAGGTTCCAGGGGCTAAAGAAAGTTGAAAAAACCCGCGCTCATTGGTCACTGTTCCTTGACTACCGCCCTGTACTGATATGGCTACGTCGGTAAGAATTGATTGGGTACTATCCTGCACTGTACCATTAACAACTGCTTGTTGAGAGAAACACGAAAGACTCAGACCTAACCACCCCCCCAAAGTAATTATCCCGCATCGCAGTACTAGCTGCTTCATACCTGCACGGCCTGCTTCAAATGAGCAATGGTAGCAACCGGATTTTCGGATTTGAATACAAAACTACCCGCTACAAAGGCGTTCACTCCGGCGTTAGAGAGTTGAGTCGCATTCTGATCCGTTACACCGCCATCAACTTCTACCAGTACCGAAGTAGCAGTTTCTTGCATCAATTGCTGTAAGTCTTTTAATTTCTGGTAGGTATGCTCAATAAAGCTCTGTCCGCCAAACCCCGGATTTACTGACATAATCAGCACTAGATCAATATCGGCTATAATATTTTCTAACAACTTTACTGAGGTATGCGGATTGATCGCTACGCCCGCTTTACAGCCCAGTTCTTTAATTTGCTGAACCGTTCGGTGCAAGTGCGGACAGGCTTCGTAGTGTACCGTAATTCGGTCGGCTCCTAATTTTTGAAAATCTGCTAGGTACTGGTCGGGGTTGGTAATCATCAAATGCACATCCAGCGGCTTTTGGGCATGTTGTTGGATGGCTTTTATTACGGGCATTCCGAAGGAGATATTGGGCACAAACACCCCATCCATCACATCTACGTGAATCCAATCAGCCTCACTTTGGTTAAGCATCTCCACGGCTGATTGCAGGTTGCCAAAATCGGCGGCTAGTACCGATGGGGCGATGTATTTCATGTATCTAAAATTTTATCACTTTCACTGTATCGGAGGCAGTAGCACTTAATACGTGTAAAATATACACCCCTCGCTGCCAAGACGAAGTATCTACGGTAAACGAGTCGTCAATTGATACTGGAATATGTTGAGTCACTAATAATTGCCCAGTACTATTGTACACGTAAACATCGAGCGACTCATTAACGAAATCAGCCGATTCTACAAATAGATTACCACTTTCAATCGGGTTAGGAAACACCTTGTATTGAGAAATAGCAGCCGGTTCTGCAGTTGATAACGGAATCTGATTGGCCAGCACTTCAAAATTTGGAATACCGTAGCCCAGTTCATTATCCGGGGTCAGGGCCTGACTACCCGCTTGCCGGATTTTATCCATAATTTCTACATTCGTTGCATCTGGGAACGCTTGCCAGACTCCAGCTGCAAAACCCGAAATTAAGGGTGCCGAAAATGACGTTCCGTTAGAGCGCGTAATATTGCTTTTAGCATCTACTACTACAGTTTGCAAACCTAGTGCCGAAACATCGGGCTTTATGCGACCATCAGCCGTAGGTCCAAAGGAACTGAAAGAAACCCGAAAGCCTCCAGTACTTACGGCGCCCACGGCTAAAATATCTGGGGCATCTGCCGGAGGAGATACGTAACGCCAGCGTCCGGCTCCTTCGTTTCCGGCACTTACCACACAAAGCATTCCTTTCGCCGTTGCCATTCGGGCAGCTCGAGTGATTGCGGCAGTTCGACCGTCCAGATCATTGTAGGTGTAACTCATCTCAGCATCGTCGAAGGTAGTATAGCCTAATGACGTACTAATAATATCAACTCCCGCACTATCGGCTTTTTCAGCCGCAAATAGCCAGTTATACTCTTCTATCCGATATTCTGAGCCAGACTCTTCAGTGATACAGAGCATAACATCGGCAGCATAGCTACCTGCTTCCAAAATACCGGGCTGATAAGCGGCAATGCAAGATAATGCCTCCGTTCCGTGCTGTCCGTAACGATATACATCAGGGCTATTACCTACAAAATCGTAGGTCAGTTTCAGTTGATCGTTACTGTACAGATGCTCAAAAAAAGAAGATTCATCAACTCCCCGAAAACCGCCATCAAATACAGCAACAAATACACCTTCGCCATTGTAGCCTCGGAGGTGCATCTCACTAATACCTAGCATTTGGTTTTGTTCCTGATTAAGTAGTTGCTCAGTTCGTTGGTACCTTTTCGTTTCCTTCGGCTTACCGTAAGAAGTACCATCTGATGATTTACTACCTTGCTGGTTTTTGCGCCCCTCAGGTTTTACCATTTCTGCGTACAGCACATAGTCTGAGGAAAGTAGTTGCTCAACAATATCGTCGGAGGATTCTACCAGTGCGGCATTAAACCACTTAGAAGTATAGATTACTTCGGCGCCCTGAGTTTCTATTTCTTGAATATAATTGGGATTTACCGGAAAGTCAGAAATATCTACCGCAATGCTTTGCTTCTGGCGCCGCTCAACCGCCCGCTCAGAAAGATACTCTTCCGGTGGGCTTACTAAGAATTGGGCAGTATCTTTATCAGAGAAATAAAGAAAATATTGCTGAACCTGAGCAAACCCGGCAGTACTAAACAACCACAAACAACTGAGTACTAACAGTGAATAGCGTAGTGTAGCGGACTTAATCAATTTTTCCATAGGCGGTAAGAGTCTGCCGATAATCGCGACCAAAATCAACAATAAATTGCCCTAAACAATCTTCTTCGGCACAATATTCTAATTTTACTGATTTCTTGTAAAAAAGCCCCACATTATTTACGTAAGTTTCTGAAAAGATACTGTCACTCACTAGCGAAGATACATTGCTTTGCACAACTGTAATACTCTGATTTAGTAACGTATCAATTGGGCTTTCTATTTCCTCTGACAACGCCTCCATTGTAGTTTGTAGTTCGTAACGATCTGCTGACTTTGCATTTAGAGCATTGCCATCCCACACCAATTCACTAGTAAAGGGGAAAACTAATTTAATAATGGGAGTATTATTTTCTACTACTACGGCTCGCTGAGCATTAACCCGGGCTGTCCAGACTGAATCTAGCTGCCACGCTTGGTCAGGTACAAATCGAGAAAACCGCTCTAATCGATAGATTAACTCGTTGCCTTGTCCGGGAAAAGAGTCAGCGACTACTTCTCTAAGGAAATAGCGCTGAGTATCTGGCTCATTTAGTAAACCATACGAAATATCCTGGATCGTATATTCTCGATAACTACCTACTTCAACTGGGAAATAGCTAAGACCTAACTGGGTGAGTGAAGGTTCAATGGTTTCAGATTCGCAAGCAAGTAGCCAGCAAACAAGCGAGACCCACAAAAACGAACGTAGTATCATCGAGGTAATTTATGGTGTAAGGTAGTAAATACCCTACGAAACTAATTCGGCATGTGAGAAAAAACAGAAAAATGATGGGAACTCAAATCAATATTTAGATGGACTCCCGAACCTGAAGGGTATACTGGCGAAATGCATCGTAGAACTCAGCTCCTTCCAGCTTTACTTGCTCTAAAATATAAACTGCGGCTAACAAATACGTTAGCTTCTCACTAGCATCTTGCCCTTCTACCTCAAGAGCGAGTTCTTCACCCTCAACCAATGCTTGTTCGGCCTCAACTAATTGGTCTATTGTATAATTCTCAACTAGTTTTTTTACTATATTTCTTTCCATCTGACCTTAACGCTACTTCTTTAATCAATAAATTGAAGTCTTCAATTTTTGAACCAACTTGCTTTTCTATTTAGAAAACTCTCATTTTTGTTAGAAAATATGCAAGCGATTGCATGTATGAATAGGGATAACAAAATGCATTTTTGTTTTGTTTAATATTGCTTAAATAAAAATAAACATTATTTTTACTAGCCTATGGCTCTCAAAACCACAGTAAAAGTAGGAAGCATCAATAACTTGAGCGACGCCCGCTATTGCGCGGGAATAGGTGTAGATATTCTGGGGTTTTGCTTCGAGTCTACCCACGAAAAATTCATTGAACCAACCACATTTTTAGCTCTTAGTGAGTGGTTATCAGGAGTACAGTATATGGCTGAGTTTCCTACATATTCCTTTCAACAGATAGAAAAAACGCTAGCACTTTATGAAAAAGTACAGCACATTCAATCCAGTAATTCGCAGGAATTAACTTTGCTACAAACCAGAGAAGAATCTGCTTCTTTTTGCCTAGAGGCGGATAACTATAGCTCGTTGGGCGAAATAGCGGACGAACTACAGGCCTACCAACAAAAGGTTACTTATTTTGTACTCGAGAACTCTCATGGTTCCGCCCATCTAACCGTAGA
>CAKZPJ010000223.1 GCA_937138955.1 uncultured Flammeovirgaceae bacterium
AGCTGGGCTATCGTGAGCATCTTTTCCGCCAAATCAGCAGCGTCTTTCACTTTGCAGAGTAACCCGTTCACTCCATGCTTTACTACATGCCGACAACCAGGAGTGTCAGTAGCAACAATAGGCTTTTGTAAACTAGCTGCCTCCAGTAGGGTTCGAGGCAGGCCTTCACGATAAGAAGGAAGCACCACGCAATCGGCCTGTTGAATGAGCGACCGTACATCGTCAGTAATTCCTAAATAATCAACAACGCCGCTCTGGGCCCATTGGTCAACCAATCCTACCGGAATTCCTCGCTTGTGATCAGGATCTTTGGCACCGAGTAGTTGGCATCTTACCGCAAAGCCTCGGGACTTCAGATGTTGAGCGGCCTCAATATACTCTACAATTCCTTTGTCATAGATCAATCTAGAAATTACCAGAAAAGTAAATGTAGGTTGAGAAGAAGCTGGCTGAATATCGGGGTGAAACCGTAGTGTATCAATTCCTGAGCCAGGAACTACATCTGCTTTACTGCTACTCAACAACCCCTCTCGGATAAACAGATCGTGGTCATCAGGGTTATGAAAAAACACTTTCTGAGAAAATCGGAAGGATACACGGTACAACCATTTGGCCACGGCTGAAATCATACCATCTTGCAAAAATACGGTACCCAATCCACATACATTATTGATAACCGGAATTCTCAAATAGCTGGCCGCCAATGTTCCATAAATATTGGGTTTTACAGTAAAATGTAAAATTAGATCTAGTTTTAACGTGTTATATAAACGGTACAATGCTAAGATCAGGGATGCGTCACGTGCGGGATTTACTCCTCGACTATCCATATTTATATCATACAATGTCAACCCAGTTTCCCTTAAGCGATCAGAGTAATCGTCGGGGGGGGCAATTGAGATCACTTGATGGCCTTGCTGCTGAAGGGCTTCAATCAGCCCCAATCGGAAGTTGTAGATGTTCCAAGCGGTGTTGGTAACAAGCGCAATTCTCATGAAAGATAATTAATTGTAATCCGTCTGTTTCTTCAATGCAATTACTACTCGGAAGCGAGCAGACTGATAGTTGAGCACAATATACCATTTCCGGTTTTTAACTAATAACTACTTCAAAATTAAAGCGAAGGGCACTATGTAACTTTTACAAGAAATTAACTGTAAGCGAAATAGGAAAGGAGAGAGAAAGCATAGCAACTAGTATAATAGCAAGAAAATATTATACTGAAATTATATATTTGACCGCATAATGGAGGGCAAACCGTTGTAAGGAAAGGAGTCAGGTAGTATTATTGATATATTTCCTTGAACCGGCCTGGATCAAATTCAACCATAAGGTTATACACAGTATCAAACACTGTTTCTAAATTGGGCTTTGAAAAATAATCTCCGTCGGAACCGTAGGCCGGACGATGCGCTTGGCTGGTTATAGTGCGAGGCTGGGAATCTAAGAACTGATAAGCTTGCTGCCCTTCCAATACCTGTTGCATCATGTAAGCCGATGCACCACCGGGAACATCTTCATCAGCAAATACTACTCGATTGGTCTTTTCAATAGATTTAACAATCCGATGATTAACATCAAAAGGTAGTAGGGTTTGCACATCAATTACCTCACAAGAAATACCAACTTCAGCTAACTCTTCTGCTGCTTTCATTATAATGCGACACATCGAACCATAAGTAACAATCGTTACATCATTCCCTTCTCGTAGCACCTCCGGCTGCCCTAAGGGTACCGTAAACTTTCCTACATTATTGGGTAGTTTTTCTTTTAGTCGATAACCATTTAGGCTTTCTACAATCAAAGCCGGATCATCAGACTGTAGCATGGTATTGTAAAAACCAGCCGCCTGTACCATATTGCGAGGAACTAATATATAAATGCCTCGCAAGCTATTTAGTATAGCTCCCATAGGCGAGCCGGAGTGCCAAATACCTTCCAACCGATGCCCCCGAGTACGAATGATAAGCGGGGCACCTTGTCCGTTCATAGTTCGGTATCGAAGCGATGCTAGATCATCGGTCAGGGTAGCTAGAGCGTAGTAGATATAATCCAGATACTGTATCTCTACAATTGGACGTAAGCCGCGCAATGCAGCTCCAATTCCTTGCCCGATAATAGATGGTTCACGGATACCCGTATCGGTCACTCGCAGAATGCCATGTTTATCTTGCAACCCGGCGAAGCCCTGATTTACATCGCCGATCGTCCCTACATCTTCTCCGATGGCAAAAATGCGTGGATCGCGAGCTAACGCTTTGTCAAAGCAGGCATTCAGTATCTGATAACCATCTATTAATTTACTATTTTCACTAAATGTTGGAGAAATTCCTGGAATGTTCAGTGCCGAATTCTCGGTTTGGCTATACAAATGACTACTGTATCGTTCTTCGTTATCTTCGCCGTAGAGTTTTAACCATTGGATGAGCTGGTTACGCGCTTCGTGCTGCTCATTTCGTACTAAACGAAGCGTTTTCTTCGCTAAGCGCACCGAATCCAAACGGCCAGCGTTAGGTTTCTTTTCTAATTGCTTGATAAGCTGCTGAATATTTCCGCTGTTTGGGCTAACTTGGGCAACTGCGGCAGCTAATTGTTTGACTTGGCTGATTTCTGTATTTAGCTCGCTACGGTAGGCTTTCCAGGCGGCATCCCGAGCTTGCCGAGCCGTATCTTTAGCAGCTTCTTCAATTTCATCCAGATGCTCTTCCGAAGCAAAGCCGTTGTTGATGATCCACTCCCGCATTTTCCGATTACAGTCGTACTCACCTTCCCAAGCTAATCGTTCTTCGGATTTGTACCGCTCGTGCGACCCTGAGGTAGAATGACCCTGGGGTTGAGTCAGCTCTTCTACGTGAATTAGTATCGGAACATGCTTTCTACGCGCCAATCGGGTAGCCGCTTGGTATATTTCACAAAGATTTTCGTAGTCCCACCCCTTTACTGTAATTATCTCAAGCCCGTCTTTTTCCTGCGTTCGCTGAAACCCTTCTAACGCTTCCGAAATGCTTTCTTTAGTAGTATGGTATTCCGTAGGAACTGAAATTCCGTAGCCATCGTCCCAAACGGAGATCACTAAAGGTACTTGCAAAACCCCCGCGGCGTTCACCGTTTCCAGGAACATGCCTTCTGAAGTAGAGGCGTCACCAATAGTGGCAAATGTAACTTCGCTACCATTTACCGAAAACCGACCCATATCGCGCAAATCAGGATTCTGGCGATATAACCTAGACGCGTAGGCCAACCCCAGCGAGCGGGGAATTTGCCCTGCCGTAGGGGAAAGATCTGATCCGGCATTATACTGATCGGTTTGAGAATAGAACTGTCCGGTTTCAGGATCAATCAGGCGAGTGCCGAAGTGGGAGTTCATAGAACGTCCGCCCGAAGAAGGTTCATGTTCTATATTGGCGTGGGCGTAAATCTGGGCGAAAAATTGCTGTAAGGTAATTTGCCCGGTAGCAAACATAAACGTCTGATCGCGATAGTAACCCGAGCGAAAATCACCTTTCTGAAAAGCTTTGGCCATTGCAATTTGGGCTACCTCTTTGCCATCGCCAAATACGCCAAACTTCGCCTTGCCCATAAACACCTCTTTCCGACCCAATAGACTGGTGTGGCGACTTTCCCACGCAAGGCGATAGTCGTTTAGAATCTCTTCTATGGATAAGTCAAGTGCTATGTGGTCTTGCGTTGTTTTCGATTCCATGATTACATTGAATCAAATTCATTCCTGAATTCAAATATCGTTGTAAAACTGCCTTTAAAAATACGAAAAAAGCGCGCGTTTCTCAAACGCACCTTTACTGCATCTTCGTACCTTTTATCATCTAGCTACAGCTTTTCATTATCTACATAACAGAGAATTAACCAAAATTAATTTGCCAAACAACAGATATTTTTTCTCCTTTTGTGTTTAGGGAAAGATTCCCTAGCTTTGTCCCGCTTTTTTGTATGAATACAGTACGTACCATATTAGCCGAGCAATCTCGGGTTATTCCTGTTCTAACGCTAATCCTACTACTTTGGGTTACCGGTGGTACAACTATGCAGTTGCCTCAGTGCAAAAGTAATCCGACGAATACCGAACAGTCAGTTCCAGTAGATGATGCTGACCAAACCACGACGATCTCCAATTTCCAGGAGGCGGTTATTCCTATCAGTAAAATCCACATTTCATTTGTATATCATATTCTTCGGGAATGGGTAGTGATGGAAGAAGACAATTCAGTCACCTCAACAGACATCCCTCTCCCCTCAAGTCAGTTTTTTCTGACACTCTTTCGGCAGATTATTTCGCCCAATGCTCCCTAGCAATCTATTCTAAATCTCTTTCTGAAAGCGCGATTATCCACTGGAAAACATATCCGTCCGGGCTTTCACCTCTATTCATATTTAAAAAAATTAGTTTAATCATTAATCCTTACAACTATGCGGAACCGAAGTGGTATCGTTATTCTTACCGTACTCGTCTCCTTTCTTTGCATTTATTATTTATCGTTCACTGTGGTATCTAACCAGGTGCAAAAGAAAGCGGAGACCTACGCTACTGATGCGGAGGGCAATATTGACTTTGCTAAAAAGCAAGACTATCTGGACTCAGTATGGACTGAACCGGTTTACAATCTATTAGGTATAGAGTACACCTACGAAGAAGTAAAAGAAACTGAACTGAACCTAGGTCTGGATTTGCGGGGCGGAATGCACGTAGTGCTGGAAGTTTCTCCTACCGAAATTATTCGGGCACTTTCAGGTGATAGTAAAGACGCTGACTTTTTAAGAGCGATAGAGCTTGCCCAAGAACGGCGAGTGAATAGCCAGGAGCGGTTTGTTGCTTTATTTGCTGACGCTTTTCAGGAAGTAGCTCCTAATAAAGAATTAAGCCAAATTTTTGCTAATGCGGCTAACCGAGGACGAATCAGCCGTAGCTCTACCAATGATGAGGTAATAGAGATTATTGATGAGGAAGTGGAAAATGCCATTGACCGCTCATTCAATATTCTTCGTACCCGAATTGACCGATTTGGAACTTCTCAGCCCAACATTCAGCGGTTGCAGGGTACCGGACGAATTCAGGTAGAACTACCCGGAGTGGACAATCCCGAACGAGTGCGTAAACTATTGCAGGGAGTAGCCAAGCTAGAATTTTTGCAAGTGTATAATTCCCCTGAACTAGGCAGTGCCATTCAAGCTGTTAATAGTATACTGGTTGCTGAAATGGCACCGGGCGAAGGCGAGTCATTAGCTGATGCTTTGGCCGATGAAGGAGAAGACGATTTATCGGATCTGAATCCTACTGAAGATTCGGAAACAATAGAAGGTGCTCTTGATCAAGATAATGTACCTGAGATTGCAGAGAACGAAGGTGAAGATGACTTAGAAGCCCAATTATCGGGAGCCGGAGCGGACTCTACTGCCTTAGATTCTATGGTAAACTCTCAGGTCTCGCCACTGTACAGTCTGATTCAGAATGGCTTTGGCGGTTTAGCGTACCGAGTAGAGGATACAGCTAAAATCAATGATATTTTCCAACGAGAAGATGTACAGTCGCTACTGCCTTCTGACTTGAGTTTGGCTTGGCAAGTAAAACCGGACGATGAGCAGAATCCAGTGTTACAATTATTTACGCTCAAGCGAGAACGCGGTGGTAGAGCGCCACTAACTGGGGAAGTTGTTACCAACGCTCGTCAGGATTACGACCAAAACGCTCGTCCGGCAGTAAGCATGCAGATGAATTCCGAAGGAACTCGCTTATGGCGTCGCCTAACGGCTAATAGCGTCGGTCAGCAGATTGCGATTGTATTGGATAATCGCGTGTACTCCGCGCCAGTAGTGAATGAAGAAATTCCGAGTGGCAGCTCTATTATTTCCGGAAACTTTGAGATTCAAGAAGCCCAGGATTTAGCAAATATCCTGGAAGCGGGAGCATTGCCCGCCCCCACCCGCATTGTGGAAGAAGCTATTGTTGGTCCTACCTTAGGTCGAGTGGCTAGAGAACAAGGGATCACTTCTATTTTAGCCGGATTAGGGCTGGTGGTTATCTTTATGGTTGTCTACTACGCCAAAGGCGGATTGGTAGCTAATGTAGCATTGCTGTTTAACATCTTCTTCGTATTGGGAATTTTAGCCCAGCCAACTGTTGGTGCTGCATTGACCTTACCTGGTATTGCCGGTATCGTGCTGACCATTGGTATGGCGATTGATGCCAACGTGCTGATCTTTGAACGTATCCGGGAGGAGCTACGAAACGGGATGCGACTGAAAGCAGCCATCAAAACCGGTTACAGCAAAGCCTACAGCTCGATTATTGACTCTAATGCTACCACGTTCTTAACCGCCCTGATTCTATTCATCTTCGGACAGGGACCGGTACGGGGTTTTGCCGTAACCTTGATGATTGGTATTGTTTGTTCTTTCTTCTCAGCGGTGTTTATTACCCGAGTAATTATTGAGTGGATGACCCGCAAAGGTGATGAAAGCAATGTTTCTTTTGCGATGCCCTTCTCAGGAAATCTGCTAAACAATTTGAACTTTGACTTTATGTCGAAGCGGAAGATAGCTTATATCTTTAGCGGTGCCTTTATCAGTCTAGGATTGATTGCCCTTATCTCTCAACCCCTTAATTTGGGCGTTGATTTTAAGGGTGGCCGATCTTACGTAGTAACTTTTGATGATACGGTAATACCTTCCGATCTGATGACTTCGCTTTCGGATGACTTTGAGGACAAAGCGGTAGAGGTAAAAACCTTCGGGGCTACCAATGTACTGAAGATTACTACCAGCTATTTAGTAGGCGATGAATCGGATGAGGCTGATGCCGATGTACGTCAGCGACTGTTAGGCGGTATTACCGAGTTTACCGGAGGTAACTTCGTAGAGAATACGGCTGACTTAGGAGAAAATCAGTTTACGATTTCTAGCTCATCCAAAGTGGGAGCCACCATTGCCGATGATATTTTGAATGCTTCCCTAGAGGCGATTGTCTTCTCGCTGATTGTGATCTTCCTCTATATCTTGATTCGTTTCCGCAAGTGGCAATACAGTACCGGGGCGATCATTGCGTTGTTCCACGATGTACTATTTGTACTAGGCGCCTACGCTATTGCTGGTTTACTGGGGTTACGCTACGAAGTAGATCAAGTATTCATTGCGGCCATGCTGACCATTGTGGGTTACTCCATTAACGATACGGTGATTGTTTTTGACCGTATTCGGGAAACACTGGGGACAAAACCTCGGCTACCGTTGGAGGAGGCGGTTAATGAGTCGGTAAACAATGTAATGAGCCGAACCTTAATTACCTCACTCACTACTTTACTAGTAGTATTTATTCTATTGGTATTTGGGGGCGAAGTGCTACGCGGCTTCTCATTTGCTCTTTTTATTGGTATACTAGTCGGTACCTACTCGTCAGTATACATTGCATCTCCGGTAGTGGTAGATTTGACTCAGCGCCGAGCCGAAGCTCCGGCCAGAAAGCCACAGAAAGCGTAAAAATTAGTGTTACGGGTTATAGTGCTAGGTGTTATGGTTCAGAATACTAGGACTATAACACACTATTTCTTTTGAAAAATTATAAGGTGCTGCTGCGGTAGCACCTTTTTGTTTTCCACCAATTCAAGACCTACTGCTTCCATTTCTTTTACGGCTTGGGCTTCAGTCATTTTGTGTCTGGGCTTGATAGGTACCGATGGATCTTCTTCCCGATATTCCACTAAAGCCACTTTACCCGTAGGCGACAGCGATTTAGCAACCTGGCTCATCATTTCGTAGGGGTGAGAAAATTCGTGGTAAGCATCCACCAGTAGCACCCAGTCTACCGAGTCTTTTGGTAGCATTGGATTTTCTACGGTGCTCAAAATAGTCTCTATATTTTGAACTTGCTGCTTCTGTTCTTTTTCTTCAATCATCCGTAGCATCTCCGGCTGAATGTCTACCGCCAGCACTTTCCCTTGGGGTACCAGCGAACTCATTCGAAAAGTAAAGTAACCGGAACCTGCTCCGATATCAGCTACCACATCATCGGACTCTAGTTCCAACGCCTCGATCAGTAAATCAGTACGTTCTTCTTCTTCCCGCTCCGAACGTTCCAGCCAACCAGCTCCCAAATGACCCATCACCTGGGCAATATCTCTGCCCAGATAAAACTTTCCCGTACCATCAGCACTGGTAGGATTACCGAAAGTATATAGGCTATCGGTAGTTTGTGGGGAATTTGATTGCGTCTGGGGCGATTGAGCGCAGGCATTAAATAGTATTGCGGCGGAAAGTAGAAGGTACAGACTATGACTTTTCATATTTCTCATTTCATATTCAAATTTTACTTGAGCTCTTCCGAAGGATTCCAAAACCTTTCATTAAAGTTTTGAATTTTATCGTCCACGACTTTCACCCCCTCCTGTTCCAAGCTTTCTTGCATCGCGGTTGGCGTGGCAAAATGATGCTTACCCGTGAGTAGTCCGTTTCGGTTTACTACTCGGTGGGCGGGCACTTCGGGGTCGGTGTGAGCTTGGTTCATAGCCCAACCAACCATGCGAGCACTGCCTTTAGCTCCCAAGTAGTGAGCAATGGTTCCGTAGCTAGTAACTCGACCGGGCGGAATGAGTTTTACTACGGCGTATACATCTTCAAAAAAACTGTATTGATCTTTCTTCGCCATTTAATCATTGTTTTATTATAAAAGTCTTAAAATATAGCACATACGTATCACGTTAGCCCATCAGGTTTCGTTATATTGACAGTACGAACAACTACGGTGTATGTCTAAACAGCTTTTTCTCCCTCTGGGATTTCTACTAGTATGCCTATTAGCCGGATGTGCTTCATCAAAAAAGACCACAACTCGTCGTTCGGTTACCCCTCCTCCGTCCCGACCAGCCACGAAATTATCTACTAAGGATAAACGTACCGCTCGCATCAATCGGATAAATGATCAGCAGCAAAAAATAATTAGTACCGCTCGTTCTTTTACTGGAACGCCTTACCGCTGGGGTGGTACCAGCCGAGGAGGTATGGATTGTTCAGGTTTACTGATGATTTCATTTCAGGAAGGAGGAGTCAGGCTGCCTCGCACATCAGCTGAACAGAGTAAGTTTGGACAATTAGTTAGTCTACGTGAGTTGCGCCCCGGCGATCTGGTATTTTTTGCGACAAAAAGTAAAAATAGCCGCAAAGTCACCCACGCCGGACTGGTGACTGAAGTTAGGGGGAAACACAATGTACAGTTTATTCACGCCTCTACGAAGCTAGGCGTGGTTGAGAGCAATATCTTCTCTGATTATTACCGCCGAGCCTTCGTAAAAGCCCGACGTCCCTTTTGATTTTAGTCCATTTTGTCTAGCTTTGCAGACTGCTTTACCATGGGGGATTAGCTCAGCTGGCTAGAGCGCTTCGCTGGCAGCGAAGAGGTCAACGGTTCGAATCCGTTATTCTCCACTCTTTTTCTTTTCTATAGCTTTCTCATCTTTACACTTCCTGGGCGGATTACAGTAAAATACCCTTTCAGTGTTTCACCATGCTCTTCAATAACCTGTAATACAAGTTTAGCTTTGGTAGTTGAAGTGAGTTGGTAAAGGCGATTGAGAACAATTCCTGAATGTACTTTACGTAGATGATAAACTAACTCGCCAAAATCTTTATCACGCGTTATCAAGATGCGATTTTCTTGATTTGCTATCGCTAGAATTATATCGTCCGGAGTGCCCCTACCCTCCTCAAGAATATAAACTACATCGTGCCCTTTCCTTCTTAGTTCATCTACGATTTGGCGGTCGACTCCTTCATCAGCGACAAACTTCATACTGCCAATGGGTAAGTTTTCTCTCCTTTGATAGCATCAGCGGCAAAAGCTAGTGCAGCCTTGATAGCTTCTTCTGTCAGTCTAGGATAAGCTTGCAGTAAATCTTGATATGATTTACCTGTTGACAGTTCTTCTAAGATCAAGTCTACTGTTAGGCGGGTTCCTTTCACTACTGGCTTACCTAACATTATCTGGGGGTTTACTTCTATGATTTGATTGTAGTGCATACGCTCAGACGTGTCATGTTTAGTTGTACAAAATACAATACAATTATTCGAAATGCGCTATAATTATTCAAAACCTTGCGCGGCAGTGTCTGCTTCACTGAACTTAACATCTATTCTAGTGATGCCTAATTCTATGGTTTAGCTATATCATACTAAATCACTTGCTAGAACAACACTTATCTCTCCCGTCTCGTATTAAAGGAAGCTAAGAGAAAGGCTGTATCCGCACAATCTCTTCCGAACGACGATTTTTTCTATAGTATGACCACCCAATTTCTTAAGAAAATTTACGCCACTCACCAGGAGTGTACTACCTGCCCGTCGCCTACCGATGTAGCGGCTTTTTTTGATAAAC
>CAKZPJ010000224.1 GCA_937138955.1 uncultured Flammeovirgaceae bacterium
AGGGGCAACTATCAATTGGTCAGCTGAGAAAACTAAAGCCAAAGCATCGTATACATGCTGGAGCAGAGGTTTATCTTTCAGCAACATCAGGGCTTTGCCCGGAAGCCGACTTGAGTTGAATCTTGCCAAGATAATACATCCGATGCGTAAGTCTTGATTCATCCTTAATTACCTACTTTCTTTCCCCAATGGTTTTTGCTGGCATTCCACCTACAATAGCGTAAGGTGGTACATCTTGGTTGACTACTGCCCCCGCTGCAATGATAGCTCCTCGGTGCACTCTAACTCCTTTTAGTATTTTAGCCCCAGTAGCAATCCAAACATCATCTTCAATTACAATTGGAGCGGTTTGATTAGGCTGCTGATTAATCGGTATTCCTCGCTCAATGCCGTGATCACTATCCACGATATACACAAATGGGGCAATCAAACAATCATTACCAATACTAATACTTTCTGAAGCAAAAATAAATGTATGGTATCCAACCGTAGTGCGATCACCAATGGCTACCGAAGCTTGTTGATTACAAGGACATATTCTTACTCCTTCTTTTACTACCGCCGCACTTCCTACTGAAACTAACTGAGGGTAACGCATAAACTCTACATTTTTATCAAAGTACGCACCTTCACCACAGCTACCTAGTTTTTTACGTATGAACGAGATACGTAAACGATCGCGCCACGTGAGTTTAAGGTGCTTTCGTAGTTGTTGATTGGTCATTCACAGTAAGTTGTTGAACAGATTGACGCTGAAAAGCATCGATATACGATTTTGGAGTCAGGTTTACAATGCTACTATCAATAGATTGAGCGTAATCTTTCAATTGCCAATATGATCTAAATGAATAGTACCATTTTTCTAAAATTTCGTGGAGTTTCCGTTCTCGTTTAGAAGAACCCGCGTACATAGGGCGAGCTTCAGCAGTGTAGGTTGCCGATTTTAGCTGATCGTCGTAAAAGTGTTTTTGACTTAAAAACACTCGGTTGTCGTCGGTTACAAAAACTTCGTTTAACCAAGAGTGATCGGCACCAGTGATATATATTTTCTTGAATCGCATCATGAGAGCTAATGCGAGCGTTGCTACGAGCACATTGTGGGGGCGAGGCATTCCCCATCCCTGATTGAGACAAAACCGAATAAACCCTGTAAAACCTTCTACCGGAGTATTGTTAAAATAAGCAATCCGAATATTCGAGTTCTTACCAATGATTTTTTTCCAACGCTCATGACTCTTAGCTAAAGCTGGTACCATAAAAATCATCGGCCATTGAGTTTTTTCAGCTAACTCATCAAAAATACGCATCCGTTCTTCGAGCCATCCTTCTTTCTCTTCTTTTTGCCAAAAATCAGTAGCAGCGAGTATATAGTAGTGGGGTTTAACCTGCTCAAAGGCTTCGGTACGTACAAAGTTATTCACACAAAATATCGCCTTGCCTTCCAAAAATGATAGATGTTGCTTGAGAAAACCTTTCAAAGATGGCCCATTTCCTAAAAGTACGGCATCTTTCAAAGATGAAGTATTTTCAGGTCGACCTAATCCATGGCGACTCAACAGTAATATTTTGGGAATAGTCAAAAGACTTTCTACACCATAATCAATATTTTCAATAAAGCGAGGCTTCATAAATGGTATGCTCCTTTAAGCACAAAAGTAGTCAATATCACGCATAGCCAAAACAGACATTAGGTTTTCGTGTTTTCTGCATAAATATTACCTCTGAGAATGAAAGCGAGCTATTATAAGGAAGAAATTTTATTTTAGAAATTTATCAGGTCAGAAAGCCTTGGAGTACCCAGATTCTAAACTTGACCAACATGGTGCCTTTTGAAGGATGACCTTTCAGAAGATACCATACAAACAGAATCAGTGTGCCACCAATTTTTATTAACTCTTCAAAAGCTCGCTTAATTTTTTGGGAGAAAGAAGCGGTACTTAATCGTTCCTTTTCACTCAATCCTACACCCTGTGCGAGTCCCTGAATATACTTTTTCCCTAAGCGTTTTTCGGGAATAATATGGTCGACTACCACATCAGGAACGTAGTAAATAAGCGCGTCATTTACTTTAAGTCGGTAGATGAGTTCTTTTTCATCGCCGCCCATCAATCCAGTTCCTTTTCTTCCCAGGGCAACATTAAATAGGCCGTATTGATCGAAAACACTCTGGCGATACGCCATATTTGCCCCTACCGGAAATTTACGTCCAGTGAATGGTCTGGGCGATTTACCCATATCTAAAGCTGAGACTAGAGGGAGTAAATACGGAGACATCCAAATTGGCTCTTGCTCTTCGTAGACCGGAATAATTTTTCCGCCAATCACCTTTACATGCTCATTATCTTGAAAGAACCGAATGGTATTACTTCCGAACGATTGATGAACAAAAGCATCATCGTCAATAAAAGAAATTAGCTCGGCTTTCGATTCTTCAATACCTCGGTTTCTGGAAAAAGAATGTCCCTGATTAGTTTCTACTACGTAGCGAAACGGAGCTTCAGAATACGCTGCAATAAAATCTTGACAAATCTTAGCAGTTTGATCGCTACTATTATTATCGACAATAATAACCTCATAGTCAGTTTTAGCCAGTGTTTGCTGGTACAGATGTTCTAATGTTTTGCCGATGTATTTATCCCGATTGTAGGTGCAGACAACAATAGATAATTGTAGAGAACCATTCATGCCTCAATTGTATCATTTTTCAAGGAACGAAAACTCAATCCCAAAGCAGCAACCACTACCAACAACAAAATAATAGAAGCAATTAATGATACGGTGCTGCCTACGCGGTAGGAGGTGGGGTTAAATGAGAATTCAATGGTATGCTGACCTGCCGGGATCACGAGAGCTCGGAAAGCGTAGTAAGCCCGGAGGTAGTCAGTTTCCTGGTCATCTATTTTTACTTCCCAGCCGTCGGGATAGTA
This sequence comes from uncultured Flammeovirgaceae bacterium, assembly GCA_937138955.1. Taxonomy (GTDB): domain Bacteria; phylum Bacteroidota; class Bacteroidia; order Cytophagales; family Cyclobacteriaceae; genus Tunicatimonas. Next base: position 2,928 of record CAKZPJ010000224.1, read on the forward strand.
TATTTCAGAAAAGACGGCAAAGCTTTCAGCAGGGACATTGGCTTCATACTTGAGGTAGTTAGGTTGATATTCTACCTGCTTGATCTCGCCAATGGTGAAGCGCCAATAAAAGGCTACATCTTC
>CAKZPJ010000225.1 GCA_937138955.1 uncultured Flammeovirgaceae bacterium
AGATTCGGCTACAGCTTGGGGATAACCATGAGATAGGAAGCGATTATGCCAATTTTATGAGTTTTAAAAACGATTATACGGTTTATAGAGAGGCCTCTCATACTACTCATATCGACGGCGATCACTTATATATGCGACATATGTATGCTACTACATCTGGTGCAGGCAGCAATGCCGCTACCCGAAAGCACTTTTACTATAGTAAGGATGGAAAGAGACTTTATCCCAACAAAGACTTCTCTTCATCAAAAAGAACAGGATCTGGATATACTAGCATTGAGAGTGAAAAGGGCAAATGGGTAACCTGGACCTATCATGTGCGCTGGAGTTATGGTTCCAACGGGTTTTTCAAAATTTATAAGAACGGAAAGCTATTTCATTCTTATAATGGACCAAATAGCTACAAAGATAGTCGTGCACCCTACGTTAAATTTGGGTTATACAACTCACATTGGAAAAACGGCCAAAGAACAGGCTCAACAGAACAAGAAGTATATATTGATTATATGAGAGTTTATGTTCCTAAATGAATAAAAGGAACCTAATACGTATTATCACCGCTGGATAAATCGGTTCCGGCATCTTTTTTACCTGAAGATCAGTAAAATATAACCTCTCGCATAGATAGATCATTTATTCTACTAAGCGAGAGGTTTTTATTGCAATACTTCTGAATCTAAATTTTTCTTTAAAAGGGCTGCCAGATAGTAGTAGTTGATAGGCAGATTCCGGTAGTGTACTCAAAATAAGGATGATATTTTTGCCATTTTTTCAATATTGTAATGAACTAAGAAGTATTTAATAGCTAGATAGTGATTTTTCCAGGTTTTAGAGAAGGATAGCGTTGTATGCACCAAACGGGCACATCGCTGGCGAATGGTATTATTATCAGACCGCCGAGCGATCGTTCAACCTTAGTTGTCTGAGGTTTGCCTTCGGGCTGATACGGGGGCATCCAATGCTGACCTTTGTGAAAAACGTTCGCGTAAGCGGCTAGTCCATCCGTGAATACGGTGGCTTTTTTTCGTAATACTCAGCCATAGACCCAAAGCCACTTCTTGATTCCGCCCACCAATGTGGAAACCTACTACAAGCCTGCTATATCGCTCTACTGCTAACCATTCTATGGTGGCCAAACCCATTCTGGACAATCTTTAGCCCCGACAAAAGCCCACATTTCGTCGGCTTCTACACAGTAGTGTGACAACTCAGGATCATTTAGCTCTTCTGTAGGAAGTGTTTCAGAAGCTAACTGCCAGCACTCTTTAGCGCGTTTGACCACCCAACTAAGGCTCACTTTCAATAAGCGAGCAATGGCTCGTAGAGAAACACGCTCTAACAGCATATCTTTGAGTAGCTCTTCTCGCTCAAAGCTAACTGGCGAGTCTCTTTCTACTGATTGACGTTTATAGCTATGGCAACGATAATTCTGTTTCCTGTAGCTAGTCATACCATTTTTACAATATTAGGACTTTGGTAATGAGGACAAGAGTGTATATTATTCAGATTTTAGAGAATCAAATAATAAGACCTGCTACTTCATTGCCAAATTTTTAACCTTTCCATCCTTATTTAACATACACTTCCCAAAATATAAGTAAATCTTTTACACAGTGTAATTAGTTTAAGTTTAATTTAATACGTTGTAGGGTGTACTTAGGGCTATCCCAAAAAATTCTACCTTGAATTTGAAGTCCTAAATCATCGTTTTACCTTCTTTCTTTCAGTAGCAAACTGAAAGGCATTCCAGAAGCCTAAATACATATTATGAATATCTCCTTCGGTTTGAATGACTTCCTGAGCTTTAGCCGACATTTGAGCGTGCAAAGCGTCGTCTTGTAAGACTTTTAGTAACTTATCTCGGTAGTCGCCCTCTTTCGCTATATCAGCAATGAAGCCATTTTGTCCATCTTTTAGGTACCAAATCTCCGGCGATTGGCGCACATTAGTTGTTACGTAGGGAACCCCCCAATGAAAAGCCTGATTAATGGCAAGCCCGCTACGGCCAGGAATAGTAAATACATCCGATAGTTTTACCAGCTTATTGAAGGCCACTTGGTCGGTAATTTCTCCCACATAAGTAATAGCCGGACTACGATCCACTACCTCTTTTACCCAAGTTGGTATATCTCGCAAACCTGCTAGTACTAATCCTAATTCTTCATCAGTACGCCTATCAAAAATTTCCAGTAGAAGCTCTAAACGACGACGAAATGTGGTGCTAGCGGCAAATAAAACTACTTTTTTATAAGGTAACCTCCACTCTTTTTTAAGTTCCTCCTTCGACTGAGTAATCGTAGGAAAACTGCGTAAATTGAGTGTATTGTAACCGATGTGCACCTTCGGGTGGTTCTTGGCTTTAATGTGCTGCTTTTCGGCTGGTGAATAAAGTACGATAGCGTCTGCTAGATTATGTAAATAGCGATACAATAGATTCTTATACCAATTATCCGGGTCTTGTAGATTTACTCCGTGATTCCAATATAATACAGGGATTCCTTGGATCTTCAGCCAATGAACCATCGGCCACATAAGTTGATCCTTCAGATGCATAAACACAATAACGGCAGCAGGCTGCTTTTCCTGAATGATAGATTTGTATTTAGCAAAACTAGGGGTTTCTATTTGGCACTCAAATTCAAAATGGGGATCAAAGTTAGGCTGCTGATCCGTAGCAAGTACCGAAAAAATGTAGCCCTCCTTAAGAAATTCTTGGTGAAAGTAGTTGTATATTGGTACACGATAATGAAACAACCGATTGGATAGTAGAATAATATTATTCATGTATTTTCTTTTTGTTAGAAATCCTAAGCCTAATGACTATATGGGTTGTTTGTGATTGCGTTCTACAGTATTTCTACGGTCAAAGATAGTACCAATATATTATTTATTGTGTATAGAAAGAGTTGAGTATATATCTATAATGCCATAGGTTTAACCTTATAAAAATTTATTCCTTTACGGCAAAGTAGTTCATACCTACTTTTACATTCAATAAATAGCCTATTTTTCATATCTGAAGCAAAATATTTGTATATGCACCTGTCAACCATCTATACATTTTGTTATTAAGTACTTTTATCGGATTGGTACATTTAAATACTCTTGCAACTTTCGTTTTAATCAGTAGTTATCTGAGCAAAACACTTAAACGCTGCTATTTACTTGCCT
>CAKZPJ010000226.1 GCA_937138955.1 uncultured Flammeovirgaceae bacterium
GTAGTGGTGTCTACTTACCAATCGGTAACCGGAAGCGGAAAAGCAGCCGTAGATCAGTTGATGAACGAGCGAGCGGGGAAGGAAAGTGATAAAGTTTATCCGCACGCCATCGATATGAATGTTCTTCCGCACATTGATGTGTTCTTTGATAATGGCTACACCAAAGAAGAGATGAAAATGGTCAACGAAACCAAAAAAATCTTTGGCGATGATAGCATTCAAGTAACCGCTACGGCCGTGCGGGTTCCGGCAGTAGGCGGACATTCAGAAGCGGTAAATGTAGAGTTTGCTCAGGATTTTGATCTGGACGAAGTGCGGGAATTACTAGCTAACACATCTGGCGTAATTGTTCAGGATGATGTAAAAAATAATGTTTATCCAATGCCGATTTGGGCTCACCAAAAAGACGAAGTATTCGTCGGGCGATTACGACGGGATGAAACCCAGCCCAACACCCTCAATTTGTGGGTAGTTTCCGATAATTTACGCAAAGGTGCTGCCACTAACGCGGTACAGATTGCCGAATACTTAGTAGAGAATAATCTGATCAAATCAGCGGTGATGGGATAGTGGCGAACGAAGACTGGACTGTTTTACAAAAACCATCCATTCAGCAGTTCATTCGTGAACATGAACGAGATGATCCTTTTCAGTTGGCTCTCCAAGCTAAGCGATACCCAGATATTCCTATTCAACTCGTTACTCAGCAGATTCAGGCTCGCCAAAAAGCAAAGCGTAAACTGCCAGAGTGGTATCAAACTAAAAGAATTATTTTCCCTTCTTTACTTGCGCTAGAGCAGTGTTCTTCCGAAGCCACGGCTAAGTACAAAAGTAACTTAGTCAGCGGAAAAACTGGGATTGATTTAACCGGCGGAGCTGGGATTGATACTTACTTTTTGAATCAGTCGTTTGAACAGATTAGTTACATAGAGCAAAATCCGCAGTTAGCGGCTATTACTCAGCATAATTTCAGCCAGTTAGGAACTTCCACAATCCAAACGCACGTAGTCGATGCAGAAACCTTTCTTTCTTCGGTCAATCTAGTAGATTTGATTTACTTAGATCCGGCTCGGCGCAACCGTGACAACCAAAAAGTATTTCGGCTAACCGATTGTTTACCCGATGTAACTCAGTTACTCCCTCAGCTTCTAAAAAAAGCCAAGCAAATAATGATTAAAGCTTCGCCGATGCTGGACATTCATCAGGCTACGCAAGATTTAGGCTCAGTGAAGGAGGTGCATGTAGTGGCGGTAAATAATGAGTGTAAAGAAGTACTGTATTTGCTTTCAGCAGCGATAAGCGAATCGCCCCAGATTACGGCAATTGATATTATTTCCAATACCGATCCGCTAGTTTTTACTCGTCAGGAGGAAACTGCTACGACAGTACATTTTTCTGAACCCCAACAATTTATTTACGAACCTAATGTCGCAATTCTAAAAGCCGGAGCCTTTCGTACCATAGCCCAACGGTGGGATTTAGCTAAACTTCATCCCAACACCCATTTGTATACTTCTGATCATCTGCATTCTAGTTTCCCAGGAAGAGTATTTAAGCTAGAAGCAGTGCTTCCTTATCACAAAAAAGAAGTGCGAGCGCGAATCCCTAGTAGAAAAGCAAATATTACTACCCGCAACTTTAGCGACTCAGTAGCTACGGTGCGGAAAAAATTGAGACTGAAGGAAGGCGGTGACAGTTATCTGTTTGCTACCCGCACGACGGCAAATGAACGTATTATCTTGGTAACCCGAAAAGCTAGTAACTAACAAGGTTTTGAACGTCAAATACGCCCACACTAACATTATTGCTTCGAATTGGCAAGCGTTGGCCAAATTTTACGAGCAGATTTTCGGCTGCCTACCCGTCCCTCCGCTACGGACTCAATCAGCAAAGTGGCTGGCTCAAGGAACGGGCGTACCTGATGCTTCACTAGAAGGAATTCACCTTCGCTTGCCTGGTTACGGCAATAATGGCCCTACTTTGGAGATATATCAGTACAAGCAAATGGAGGAGAAACCTATTTCAGCAGCTAATCGTCAAGGATTAGGTCATTTGGCTTTTCTAGTGGATGATGTAGCCAAGGTAAGGAAGGAAATTCTGCAGCATGGCGGAAGCGAGTTGGGTAAGGTTACCGAAGCTGATGTCGCTGGGTTGGGAAGACTGACTTTTATCTACATGACCGACCCAGAAGGAAATATTCTGGAAATTCAGAACTG
>CAKZPJ010000227.1 GCA_937138955.1 uncultured Flammeovirgaceae bacterium
CACTAGATTCTACTTCCCGAATTCTGTCAGCCGATATTGTAGGCGATGAGCACTACAACACCGCTCAACGCGTGAAGAATATTTTGCAGCGCTACAATGAGCTTCAAGATATTATCGCTATTCTGGGTATGGATGAACTATCCGAAGAAGATAAGCAGGTAGTACACCGCGCTCGCCGCGTACAGCGATTCTTGTCACAACCTTTCTTCGTAGCCGAGCAGTTCACTGGCCTACAAGGAGTGTTGGTAGATATTAAAGATACCATCAAAGGCTTTAACCAGATTATGGATGGTGAGTACGATCACCTACCTGAAGCCGCTTTCAACTTAGTAGGAACAATTGACGATGCGGTTGCCAAAGGTGAAAAGCTTATGGCAGAAGCGAAGTAGAGAATAGGTCTTAGGGATTGGGTTTTGGGGATTAGAGAATGGACGTTCAAACCCAAAACCTAACCCCCAGAACCTAAAACCCAAAATCAATGCAACTAACAATAATCACCCCCGACCAGGAAGTTTTTGAGGGCGAAGTAGAATCAGCTACTTTTCCGGGTAGCGATGGTTCATTCCAAGTACTACGCAACCATGCTCCGCTGGTCAGCTCTCTCGGTAAAGGTGAGATAGAATACAGAGGCAGCACCAACACAGGTTCGGTGACTGTAGAAGGGGGAGTGGTAGAAGTATTAAATAATACGATTACCGTACTGGCCGAACGGGTGATAGAAGCCTAGTTGACTGACGATATTGACCAGTTTTAACGTTGAATTTTTTTTTATCTACTGCTTACTTTTACTAGTAATCTGCTGATACCAGCATTCCGAAGTCTCTCGCCTCATCAAAATCCTCAGTTCTCATCTTTTGGCTCGCTTCATCGCAGTTATTGGTGAGGAAATTATCTATTGAGTCCATATCAGTAAATATTCAGTGCTATTGATCATCTCTTAGCGACTTGACTGGGTTTGCGATAGCCGCTTTATAAGCGATAGTACTTACGGCCACTAGGGTAAATGCCAAAGTCAGAACCGCCGCTAACACAAATACCAGGGGATTAATAGAAATGCTGTAGGCGAAGTTGGTGAACCACTTATTGATCGCGTAGTACGCCAATGGCGACGAAACCAGCAAAGCAATCAGGATTAGCATCAAATACTCGCGATTGAACCGATAGATGATTTGAAACACCGTAGCTCCCATCACCTTCCTGATACCGACTTCCTTACGCTTGAGTGAAGTCAGATAAGCAGTAAGAGCAGCTAAGCCGACAATTGCTAGAATTGCCGCAATCAGACTTAGATAAATCGTCAGATTGGCTATCCGTTCTTCCCGCTCATACAATGAAGCAATCTGCTCCTGCTGAAATTTGTAGTCTAGTGGAGCTGCTGTGCCTAGCTTGTCGTAAGCTGCCTGCACGTCATCCATCACCGTCGACACCTGATTAGTTTCAAAGGCTATAATTGCCTGCGGTCGCCAATTAGATTCCTGGTAGATACTTAAAAAGTAAGGTTTAATATTTTCTCTTAGTGAGAACAGGTTGATATCATCAAAGAAGCCCATAATGGTTCGGGGAATACCGGCTGTACCATCTTCCTGAATATATTCCGGTTCTAGGATAATCTGCTTCCCAATTAGCTCTTGCGGTTCAATGCCAAACCTAAAAGCCAGCTTTTTGGCCGCAGTTTCATTAATAAGAAACTGAAGATCAGGCGCACTCGCCCCACTTTGAAGAGATTTATCAATTGTAGTATTCAACCCGTAGGTTTGCACTGCTTCCCGATCCATAGTGAGCTCGAAGGCATCGTCAAATACATCGTCGGTATTTTCTAACTTATATGTAGTTTGGTTATAGGGATTAGTACCTAGCGTTGATCCCGAACCTACGTGTCGAACCGATGAGGATTTGATCAGTTCGTTTCTAAAGACTTCATAATTATCGGAGGGAACATTGACGTACAGAATACCTTCGGTGCGATAGCCTAGGTCCTTATTCTTAATGAACGTCATTTGCTGGTTGATAAAGTAAGTAGCGCTGATCAGGCCAATAAGCAGAATAAACTGTCCGGTGATTAGTAATTTGCGGGTAGAGAACCCTCGGGTCTGAGTACGAATGCTATCTTTGGTAAACAACTCCTTGATCTGGCGACTGGACAGAAAAAATGCCGGATACATTCCAGCGATTACCCCGATAGCAATGGCCGCTCCTACAATGAAAAGAAAATAACCATAGTCTTGTAGATAAAGATTATTAATGGATACCTGCATAAAATTATTGAACCAGGGAAGGATAGCCTGAAGAGCCAGCAAAACCAAGGGCGTAGCAATCAGAGTCATTACCACAGATTCCATCAAGAATTGAATAACCAAACTTGGGCGAGCTGCTCCTAGAGCTTTTCGCAAGCCAATCTCTCGGTTACGTCCCGAATTCATTGCGATAGATAGATTGGTGTAATTAGCAATTGTAATTAGAATAATTACCAAACCAATCAAGCCGAAAACGTACAGATAGCGCACATCGCCGGGCGGTTTCATTTCGTACAGGATGTTAGAATTAAGGTGAATGGAAGTGAGTGGTTGAAGAAAGTTACCTCCAAATAACTCATCCTGAGCCATAGACGTATTAATCAACGCCATATTCTCGTCCATAGACTGGGCAACTTCGCCCGGATCAGCCCCGGCGGCTAGTTCTACGTAGGTGCGACCACCCCAATAATCAATTCGGGGTTGATGCAACAAAGCGTTAAATTCGTAATGAGAATTTTTGGGGATGTTTTCAATTACTCCCGCCAGCAGATAGGTGGTATCTTCAATTGTGATAATCTCCGATAAAATATCAGCTCTTGCCCAATCTGGCCCATAGAGATCTTCCGCCGCTGATCGGGTGAGAACGGCTTGGTTCATTGACTTAGCTACTGCTGAGGCATCGCCCAGCAGAAACTGCCAATCAAACATAGCCAAGAACGAAGCTGGAGTATTTGTGCTTAGTATTTGATCTACGGCCAGTTTTTTATCGGACGTCTCCACGAAGGTTTCGTTATCAAAAATAAAGAAGTGGCAGGCATCTTCTACTCTGGGCAAATTCCGTATTTCGTTAATCTGCTGAAGCTGATTTGCCCGCGTCGTGTTGAAGTAACTCTCAAAGCTCACCACGCTATAATCCTGGGACCGGTACGTTCGGGCTACCCGGTACAGTTGATCGGCTTTGCTGTGAAATTTATCAAAACTGGTTTCGTACCGAATGTATAGCACCGCCAGTGCCACCCCAAGTATACCTAGAACCAGCCCAATCAGGTTAATTCCGGTGTAAACGGATTTACGGGAGATATTGCGTACCGCAATTTTAAGATAGTTGGGCATCAGGTAGAGAATACTTAGCTTTCTCTTCCAAGGTGGGGTTTTTCTTCCGTTGGTGCGGGCGATAAAGTACTCATCGGCCAATGTCTCGGCGT
>CAKZPJ010000228.1 GCA_937138955.1 uncultured Flammeovirgaceae bacterium
GAAGTAGCGTTGCTGGAGGAGGATGACATCCGGATGCCCTATCTATCAAACTTCGACGCAATTATCATTGGAATTCGAGCCTATAATACCGTAAACTGGCTGCGCTACCGCAATGATCGCTTACTAGAGTACGTAGAGCAGGGGGGCACCCTGATTACCCAGTACAATACCAGCTCGCGTTTGGTGATGCAAGACTTTGCTCCTTACTCTATGCAGATGTCACGCGACCGAGTATCCGACGAAACTGCTAGTGTACGGATTCTGGCTCCCAGCCATCCGGTACTGAATACTCCCAATGAAATTACCCAGAATGACTTTAATGGATGGGTACAGGAACGCGGACTATACTTTCCCGACGAGTGGGACGATACGTTTACCCCAATTTTCTCTATGAACGATCCGGGTGAAGATGAAAAGAAAGGCAGCTTATTAATAGCTCCCTACGGCAAAGGTCACTATATCTACACCGGAATCTCATTCTTTCGCGAACTGCCCGCCGGAGTACCCGGTGCCTATCGTTTGCTAACTAATTTAATTTCCTTAGGAAAAGATAAGCAGACTGAACGAGGGAATGAGTAGAGTAGGCAACGGGTAGATTTGGGAAAAGACAAAAGCCTAGGCGGAAGTCAGAAGTAGAAGAATTTCATGGCTCAGGTAGTGGCTAACAAATATCTGTTTTTCATATATACCATCTTTAGTAAGATTTTCCTTGCCATTAGCATTGATCGCAAAATGTTATTATTATTGAAGCTGACAATTCAATAGTTCTACAATGCTACACACGCTTACTAAAACCTTTTCTTTCCTATTCTTTATTGGACTCAGTGCCACTCTTTACGCTCAAGATGCTAGCCTTCTTGACGGTATGGATTACCGACCGGTTGGCCCTATGCGGGGTGGGCGGGTGACTACTGTTACGGGTATTGCCGATCAACCTAACGTATTTTATATGGGTAGCTCGGGAGGCGGAGTCTGGAAAACCACCGATTACGGCCAAAATTGGAATAATGTTTCCGACGGCTACTTTAGCTCACCTTCCACCGGAGCTGTCCGGGCCGCAGCTTCTAATCCCGACATTGTTTACGTGGGCACTGGTTCCGATGGGCTGCGTAGCAACGTAATTGCCGGAAGAGGAGTATATAAATCAACCAATGCCGGAGATAGTTGGGAGTTCGTTGGTTTGAAGAATGCCGGGCAAATTGGCGCGGTAGAAATTGACCCAAGCAACCCCGATCGCGCGTTCGTGGCGGCTATCGGTAATGCCTTTGCTCCTAACGAACAGCGAGGCGTATTTCGCACCACTGACGGCGGAGACAACTGGGAGAAAGTGCTTTTTCACTCGGATACGGTAGGAGCCGTAGACCTAGAGTTTAAGCCGGACGATGCTCAAGTTCTCTACGCTACTCTGTGGCGAGCCGAACGTAAGCCTTGGACGATTATCAGTGGTAGCACCGAAGGCGGAATCTACAAATCCACCGATGGCGGCGATACTTGGGTAAAGAAAACCAAAGGCTTACCGGCCAACCTGATCGGTAAGATTGATCTAGCAGTTTCAGCTGATGACCCTAATCGATTGTACGCACTAGTAGAAGCTCCGGTGAGCGAGGGTGGTTTGTATCGTTCCGATGATGCCGGGGAAAGCTTTACTCTGGTAAGCACTAAAAAAGAGTTGCTGGATCGTCCGTTCTACTACTGCAACGTAGATGCCAATCCACTAGACGCTGATATTGTGTTCGGTAGTGCTACCCGCTTCTTCCGATCTGATAATGGCGGAGAGGACTGGACACAACTTTCAACGCCCCACGGCGATAACCACGACCTCTGGATCAATCCCAATGACACCTCGGTGTGGATTCAGTCGAACGATGGCGGAGCAAACGTAACATTAAACAGCGGAGAAAGCTGGTCAACCCAATTCAACCAGCCTACCGCCGAACTCTACCAGGTAGATGTGGACGATCAGTTTATCTACTGGCTGTACGCTGGTCAGCAGGATAATTATTCCACCATTGCTGTACCTAGCTTGCCACCCTACGGCGTGCAGGCTGGTTCCAACTCGTACATCATTAACACCGGCGGTTGCGAAACTGGACCCGCCGTACCTAAGCCGGGTGATCCGAATATTGTGTACGCCAATTGCAAGGGTCGCTTCGGAGTGTACGATAAACGTACCGGACAAGAAATGCAGTACTACGTTGGCGCTTCTAATATGTACGGACACAATCCTAAAGACCTGAAGTTTCGCTTTCAGCGGGTTTCACCCATTCACGTGTCGCCTCATAATCCTGACGTAATCTACCATACCTCGCAGTACGTGCATAAAACTACCGACGAGGGTAAAACCTGGGAGGTGATCTCACCCGACTTGACGGCATTCACGCCCGAAACCCAGGTGATTTCCGGCTCGCCCATTACCCGCGACATCACTGGTGAGGAATTTTACAGCACCATTTACGATATACGGGAATCATCGCTGGAAGCCGGAGTTATCTGGACGGGTGCGAACGATGGCCCGGTTTACGTAACTCGCAATGGGGGTGAAGCCTGGACCAATGTAACTCCCGAAGGTTTGGACGGAGGCGGTCGGGTAGAAACGGTAGAGCCTTCGCCTCATCAGGCCGGTAAAGCCTACTTTGCTACCTACCGCTATCTATTGGGTGATTTCAAACCCTATATCTTCAAAACTGAGGACTACGGACAGTCTTGGACACTACTTACCGATGGCACCAACGGCATTCCCGCCGATATTCCTACTCGCGTGATGCGGGAAGACCCGGAGCGAGAGGGTTTGCTGTACGCTGGTACTGATAATGGAGTGTATATTTCTTTTGATGATGGTCAGCAGTGGCAGCACTTCCAGCAGAACCTGCCGATTACCCCTATCACTGACATGAAAATTCACGACAACGACTTGGTAATTTCTACTATGGGTCGCGGTTTCTGGATTCTGGATAATCTGGCTCCTGCTCGCGCATTAACTTCAGAAATAGCTAGTCAGGATGTAGCTTTGTTTCCTACCAACGAAGCCTACCGTATGCACTACCGCGAAACGGATTCTTCCGCAGTACCCATGTATCCCACGGCGGG
>CAKZPJ010000229.1 GCA_937138955.1 uncultured Flammeovirgaceae bacterium
AGCCGTACCGGAAGAGAAGTACGATTGGAGTCCGCAAGAGGGAGTCCGCTCTTTTGGAGGCGTATTTTATCACGTTGTTTCAGCTAACTATTTCTTTGCTACCAAACTGGGTGCTGAGCTGCCCGAAGGTGTAAATATGGAAACGCTAAAAGACGATCTTTCTACTAAGTCAGACTATGCCGCCGCTTTACAACAATCTTTTGATTTTGCGATTGAGGCGGTAAAGAATACTGATGAAGCTAGTTTAGCTGAAAAAGTTGATGTTCCTTTTTCCGAAGAGTTTACCGGTATGTCGACGGCTCTTTTATTAATGGCTCATGCTAATGAGCACTTAGGACAGCTGATTGGCTATACTCGTATGAACGGAATTACTCCACCTTGGAGCGAAGGTCAAGCGAGTAATTAGCAGTTCTGAGTCTTAGGTTCTGAGTTTGGAGTTGCTTAACGTGAAACTCTAAACTCAGAACTCTAAACTCTCTATCGTTCCTTACTATCTTCATCTCCCATTCGCTTAGAAATACCGAAGTAGGCTAAAAAGCCAATAGCGATACTGACCGCCATAATGCCGAAGGGTAGAGGAGAGTCCAGATCAATACCGGGAAAACTAAGGATGATAAATCCGATTCCGGCGAATAAGATAATCAAACCCCACTTCAGAGATTCCATCCGACTGTTCCGCTGTTTTCCCAAAATGGCTATCGCTTCCCGGTCTACGTGGCCCATCTGAATCATCTTGCGGCGCAACTGATAGTCGGTGATAATTCGGAAAATACTAACTACGCTGAAAAAAATGATTCCTACGACAATAGGTACCATAATAAACTCATTGAAGAACATAGTGCTATTTGATTAATGGTGAAATACTGTTTGCCTTATCAGACAGTAGCTTTTCCAGAAGGTTGCAGTAAGATTCAAGAATAAACAATATTTTGATGAAAATACACTTCTTACCAAATTGTCAGAATAAACTCCAATCATTCTGCAACCTTTTATATTAGTGTCTGTCTAATGAGACAATGACGGACGATGCTACCCTAGTTTCGCTGGTGAGAAAAGGTAATGCGGTTGCCTTTCGGCAGTTAGTACAACTGCACGAGCGGCTAGTATTCCATATGGTACATCGTATTGTAAACCACCCTGAAGACTGCGAAGATATTTGTCAGGAAGTATTTATGCGAGTATTTCAGAAAATTCATCTCTTCAATTTCCAATCCAAACTGTCTACCTGGATTGCCACCATTGCCTACCGCACCGCGCTAAATCATACTCGGAAAGAAAACAAACACCAAATAGCTCCACTAGAAGATGCGATTCCGGTACCCAGTCAGGAACAATCCGCATTAGAGCTATTAGACAAAAAAACTACGTATCGGTTTATTCACGAGCAAATTGCTGAGCTACCGATTCACTATCGAACAATTTTGACGCTCTATCACTTAGAAGAAATGAGTTTGCAGGAGATTCAGGAAACTACCGATATGCCTTTGGGAACGGTAAAAAATTATCTGTTCCGAGCGAGGAAATTACTGAAAGAGAAGTTAGAACCACAATTGCAACCCCAGAAGTTATGAAAGAGATAAATAAAGATCAGAACTGGCAAGATCGGCTAGACCAGGGAAAGCCGCTATCGAGTAGTGAGGTAGAACCTGGACTGCGAGCTTACCAACTGCTGTACGAAGCCCTAGAGCAAAAACCTGATGTAACTATTCCCGCCGATTTTGCCGAGCGAGTCGCTCAGCAAGCGGTGAATCAGTCATCACAAAAAAGCGTATCGTACTGGGTGCTAGCGGTGATAGTGGTTGTAGTTGCTACGCTAGTTTGCGGAAGCATACTCTCAGTCATCTACCCAACTTATTTTCAACTGTTACGCAGCCAGCTTGATATTCTGGGCTTCGCCGGGCTAATGTTTATCGCCATCCAGGCAGCCGATTACTATCTAGTTCAACGAAAGCTTTTAACCAAGTCTCAACCGATTACGGCTCGATAACTCCCAAAATCCACCGAGCTTCTTCGGAGAGCCGCTCGTAGGTTTCTGGGCGAATGTATCGTTGCTGATCTACCTGCTGCGGTTGGTTGCGACGACAAAAATAGCTATGGATAGCTCGACGAGGGACGTTAGTACGGTTTACCGTTCCTCCGTGCCAGACATGAGAGTTAAAGATTACTACCGTACCGGCGGGAGCTTCAATTAATATTTCATCCGGATGAGTGGCCCATGGATCATCTAGATCTTCCTGAGGTAAGATGCCCAATTGGTGACTACCCGGAACCAGACGAGTAGCTCCATTATCTTTGGTGAAATCATCGAGTAGCCAAATTGAGTTGCAAACTTGATAATTGCTTGAAGAAACAGCTTCGTGCCAGTCGGCGTGTAGCTTTTGACTCCCTTTTCCGGGTAGGGCAGCTCGATAATTTAAAGCAGATAATTTTAATTCCAAACCAATTACCTGCGTTACTGTGGCTAACAATTGGGGATGCGTATAAAAAATATCAAATACTTCTCCCTTATTGACCAAATCCGCCAAACGATCCGCTCCTTCCTCCTTCGGATGACGAATATGGGGTGAATCTAGTAGTTCTGCCCCGGCATTCTTCCCTTCGTATTCTAGTAGTTCTTGTATGCGACTTCGAACATTCTCAAGCTGGGTATCATCCATAACCTTCCCTAAAGAAACGTAACCGTTGTTATCTAAAAAAGCTTGCTCATCAGTACTTAGCAGAGATGATTGAATGGTAAGCGGTAATGTATCCGTATTCATACCCAAAAGATACGAAGTTTACTTTATACTTCCATATTTGGCAGGGAGCGAGGGGCTTGGGGCGGGGTGCTGAGAGGGCACAAGATACAGGCTTAATATAGCCAAAGAAGTGTAGGTTATTAATTTTATAAACTTCTAACTCCCTGCTCCTCGCCCCAAGCTCCCCGCACTAAGTCATTTGAATAATAAGCATGTACAGTGGCATACCCAGCGTGATATTTATGGGAAACGTGATAGCTAGAGCCATGGGAATATACAATCCGGGATTCGCTTTGGGAGCAGCTAGTTTCATGGCAGCGGGTACGGCAATGTAGGAAGCGCTAGCTGCCAATATAGCGAACAAAAAGCGGTTACCCGTTACATCAGTCACCGACTGGCTTATAATGGCGACAATACAACCGTTTATTAGGGGTATAATGATAGCGAATAGGAGTGAGAACCAGCCATTTTCTAAGAAAGACGAAAGTTTTTTCCCACTAACAATGCCCATATCGAGCAGAAACACCGCTAAAAATCCTTTAAAAATATCAGTAGTGAAAGGCGCAATACCTTCCGCCTGCTGATCGCTCGCCAGGAAGCCAATAACCAGACTGCCCAAAATCAACAGCACGCTGCCATTAGTCACGGAATGTCGAACTACCTCGCCAAAGGGCATTTGCTGCTCTTTATTTTTGTCAAAAATGGCGATGAGTAGCACGCCGACAATAATAGAAGGAGCCTCCATCAGTGCCATAACAGCTACCATATGTCCACCAAAATCAACTTTTAAGATTTCCAGAAAGGATACTGCCGTCACGAAAGTTACCGCACTCACTGAACCATAGGCTGCGGCAATAGCTCCTGCATTAGGAACGCTAAGCCGTCGTTTAAGAATAAAGAAGGTATAAAATGAAACACCAACCGCCAAAAGAATACCGAACAATAGCGACCACACGATCTCCATGTCCAGTGCTGAGTGTGCTAGCTCCTGACCACCCTTAAACCCAATAGAAAATAGTAAATACAGCGAGATGAACTTTGACGAGTTAGGTGGAATTTCCAGATCACTCTTCACCTGTACTGCAAAGATCCCCAGGAAGAAAAACAGTAGGGCGGGGTTAGTCAGGTTATCAAACAGTAAATCAAGATTCATAATGGATGGTTAGTAGGTTAGGGTAGTAGTGCAAAGATAGTACGGTATGCAGCAGAAACCAACGGCTATTAATTTGACTTCAATCAGAAAATTTGCTAGGCGGTCACTAGAAATTGGTGGGTTGAATGCTTTCATCGGCTATATCACCTTTATCATGTGGCCTGTGCAAGATTTGGCGCGGGTGTATGCTGG
>CAKZPJ010000230.1 GCA_937138955.1 uncultured Flammeovirgaceae bacterium
ATTCACCGAAGATACCCGTTCTGATATTGGTTCTGAAGCCGAAAAATTGAAGTATGCCAACCAGGTCAATACGCTGGTGGTTAAGTTTGTACGGCTAGATCTGGACGAAGATAAAAAATGGGAGATGCTAGTAATGGAACGGCTTTACCCTCTCGATTTCCGTACTTACGAATACGAAGCGAGGGTACTACAGATGGATGTCTTCGAGGAAGAATTGAAGCAGTTAAACGAAGCTGGATTTGTCCATCGTGATATACGTCGCCCATCCAGCGAAGCCGGAGAAATTTTTGACAATATTTTCCTGACTGAGCAAGGAATCCGACTAATTGACGTAGGGATTTCGGCTACACAAAATACGGTCGGAGAAGCTATTCTCACTGTATGTTGAACAAGAGAAAGAAGAATTAGCTGCTTTTAAGAGTTATTATCTATCTCGGTAAATTATTTCAATTCTCGTAGCCTCCATTTCTGTAAAGCTGGCTTTTTATTTTTCTACGATAGTTGCACCACCGGGCAAATCTGTTTTAGCAACTCAAGTAGTTTAGGGACTAATGGTTTGATATCTTCATAAGTGATCCGGTAAGTATTTAGGACTATTACCGGGATAGGGTACCTATTGAAATTCTGTTGATGTTGTAAGTTTTTGTCCGCTGTTACCAATGCTTCGAATCCTTCGGCTAACATCAGTGTCAGCAACTCCCCATTAAGTTTACCATTCCACTGCTTTTCTCTAATAGTAAAAACTTCATGGTGACCTACAATATCTCCCTTTAGCTGTCGTGGAATGTTCTCATCCCGGCGGGGAACCGCAAGAAGCAATTTCATAGAATTGCTTAATCTTATCAGTAGTAAACAACTGCCCTACTAATTCTAACACTTGAATGACCTGCTCTTTAGATACTGTTGGATAATCATCTAGAAATGCATCAATAGTAATACCGCGTTCTAAATGATCAAAAAGTGTTTCTATCGGTACCCTAGTGCCCCTGAAAATAGGTGTGCCACCCATGATTTCAGGATTTATGTTGATTACATCAGCTTTCATATTAATTAGATACGTCAAAATATTTCCGATAGTTTTTATTGGTCTTCAGCAGTCATGTAATGGACGGTCATCAGTAGCAAACCTCAAGCAGGCATCAATGTCTGCCGCTTCTAGTGAAGGGTATGCTTCGAGAATTTCTTCTTTGTTATCTCTAGCACTTAAAAATTCCAGGATTGTCTGCACAGTAATCCTTTTCCCCCGGATGGTTGCGGCCACCGTGCGGGTTTTCCGTTACAGAGATCAGCGTCTATAGTGATTCTATCGGTAATGTATTCCAGATCCTTTTTCTATTTGGCTCACCCCATATTTTTATTCGTAATTCTTAGTCGTAAATTAGGGCTACTGAATATCTATGTATTATCAGATTAGCGTTTTTTAATCTTATACCAAGATACGTTTCTGAATTTTCCTCTGCATCAAAATTAATTGTCTTTTCCTGCCCTATTCCAATTCTGACTTTTAGTGTATGTTCGCCTAAAGAGGTATTTATAACATGTTCATCAGCCAAGCTTATTGATGCATCGGTATTCGCAATCTGATCATAGATTTTGTCTCCATCTAAGTAAATTTCAACCCTTGTATCATCAAATGAGTACTCTATTAGTAAGTGTACTTTTGAGGTTTTGCCGTTTAATAATACACAGCTAGTTAAAACGAAAATTGATAAGACTGCTGAAGCTTTCATTATCAAGAATATACTTAAGTACTTCTTTAGGCGGCATAGAGGGTGACTTTAGTCTTATCAAGCTCTTCCTTAAATATCGGATTTTTCACCACCCGATACGATAAGAGGTCAACTTTACGGCCCAACAATTGCTCAAGGTCTTCTTTTAAGGAAAAAAAAGCATCACCGTGCTCTAAGGGAGATAGCGACTCCAGAAAAAGTACGGCAAAATCCAAGTCGCTATGATCGGTGAATTTTCCAGAAGTAGCCGACCCAAATATATAAAGCTCAGCTACACTGCTGGATTTACATATCGAGTTGATTGCTTCAATATTCTCCTCTACAATCTTAATCATATTGCGTTTTCCTTTATCGCAAAAGAGTTCAGTTACGGCACTATTACCTCTGGTAAAGATACTGATTTTTCAAACAGGTTATGCAACCACGAAATTATCGATGCCAGTAAATCTTTCTACTCACTTCCGCGTTATCTAAAGTCAAATTGGGCAAAACCACCGACAGGTTGTACCTTTGCTCATTCCATATCTAAATAGCGAGGTTCAGCATGGCTCAGTCCGAAAAATTCCCTGAATATAAGCAAGTACACTATCCTAGCATTGCCGACGAAGTTCTGAAGTTTTGGCAGGAACAGAATATTTTTGAGAAGTCGATAGAGCAACGTCCGACCGATCAGTCGTTTACCTTTTATGAAGGGCCGCCTTCGGCCAATGGTACGCCCGGCATTCACCACGTGATGGCTCGGACGATTAAAGATATTTTTTGCCGCTACCACACCTTGAAAGGAAAGCGCGTAGAACGTAAGGGTGGCTGGGATACCCACGGCTTACCGGTAGAGCTGAAAGTAGAAAAAGAGCTAGGCATTACCAAAGAAGATATTGGAACGAAGATTTCTATTGAGGAATACAATCAGCGGTGCCGCGAGGCGGTGATGAAATTCAAAAGTGAATGGGATGATCTGACTCAAAAGATGGGCTACTGGGTGGATCTTAATAACCCCTACATCACCTTTGAGCGGGAGTATATGGAAACGCTGTGGTATCTGCTCAAGCAACTGTACGAGAAAGATTTAATCTACAAGGGTTACACCATTCAGCCCTACTCGCCCGCAGCCGGAACCGGACTAAGCTCGCACGAACTGAATATGCCCGGCACCTACCAAGATGTGAAGGACACGTCTGCGGTCGCTCAGTTTAAGGTGAAGGATACCGAAAATGATTACTTAATTGCCTGGACGACTACGCCCTGGACGCTTCCCGCTAACTCGGGCATTGCGGTGGGCGCGAATATTGACTACGTGAAGGTTAAAACTTTCAACCAGTACACCTACGAACCAATTAATGTGATACTGGCAAAGGATAGGATGAGCGCGTACTTTAGCGAGAAGGCTAAAGATGTAGCCATTGAGGATTACTCTCCCGGCGATAAGTTAATTCCCTATCAGATTATAGAAACGATGAAGGGGAGAGAATTGGTTGGCACTAAGTACGAGCAGTTATTACCATACGTTACCTTACCGGAAGATTCGGTAGCA
>CAKZPJ010000231.1 GCA_937138955.1 uncultured Flammeovirgaceae bacterium
TTCATTCTCAAGCAGACGAGATATGAATTGGGTTCCATTTCTACCTGTACCAATTGCAAAAGCAACCTTTCCGATATATTCCCCACTCATTAGAAAGACTTTTAAAAAGTTCTTGTATTTGTTTTAGTTAAATAGAATAGCTATACCCGTTCAAAAGATATTTATTCGGTTTAGTATTCCTTTTTTCTCTTTTTTCTGATGATAATACCCGTAACCGTAACCGTAACCGTATTCGCTACCGGCTTTCACATCGTTGTATAGAATATTTAATCCGGCCATTGCTTTCTGCTCCTTCATTTCGGCTAAGCGCTTGATAGAGTCCTTTTGAGTAAATTTTTGCCTGACGATAAAGATATTCACATCCGCGTAATTCATCATAATTTGGGCATCAGTTACCAGTCCAACCGGCGAAGTATCCACTACTATATATTCGTAGGAGGATTTGAGCACATCCATCATTACCTCCATCGATTCTCCCATCAGTAGCTCCGCCGGGTTAGGGGGCATAGCACCAGAAGCAATTACCTCCAAGTTATCTACGGATGATTTTTGAATAATCTCATCTAGTACGGCATCTCCTACCAAATAACTACTAAGCCCCTTGCCATTAGCGTTTAATTTAAGCTCCGCTACCGTATGCTCCTTCCGCATATCAGTATCTAGCAGCAGCGTTCTCTTTCCCAGTGAAGCTAGCGCAATTGCCAGATTAATGCTACAGAAGGTTTTACCTTCTCCGCTGACCATAGAGGTTACTAAATACGTCTTATTACCATCCTGGTTGGGAACAGTAAATTTTAAATTAGACCGTAAGATTCGAAAGGACTCAGCCGTGGGTGATTTTGGGGCTGCGCTTACGACTAGTGGGGTTTCGTTATCATTTTTACCGATGGTTCCAATCACCGGCAGATCAACATATTTCTCTATATCTGCCTTACTTTTAACGGTCGTACTAAGCTTATCCGCTACAAAAATGTAAGCCGAGGGTAGCATCATTCCTATGATTATAGCAATAATATAGTTACGGGTTTTACGAGGTTTTATCGGTTGGGTACTGACTAAGTAAGCCGGTTCAATCACTTTGTTATCTACCGTAGCGGAGGCTTGGGTAATACCGGCTTCAATTTTCTTTTGCAGCAGCAGGTTGTAGATCCCTTCGTTTAAATCATATAGTCGCTTAATATTTACGTATCGGCGCTCAGCCTCCGGCAACGCACTGATTTCTCGCTCTAGCTCAGCAATTCGGGTGTTTACCTGGGTAAGGCTAAGTTGGTTGCTAAGCTGCATGTTTTGTAAGCTCTCTTCCAAAGTAGCCTGTACATTGTTAATCTTGCCCTCTATTTCCCGCACGTAGGGGTTTTTAGCCGAGCCCTCAATCAAGTAGGTGTTCTTTTCAATTTGTAGGTTAGCTAGTTGACCGATTAAGTTATTGAGCAGCACATCCTGCATACCCAGGGTGGAGGGAGCCACTAGCTCATTAAGTGATCGCTCTTCTTCTAAATATTGCTGAATGGCTTGATAGTACTGTTCGTTTACCAGCAGCGTAGCTTTCTGGGTTTCCAATTCGGATATTTTATCAAAGCTACGCTCCAGCATACCACTGGCCTGCGAGAAACCATTCTTGGATTTGAAACTCTCCAGCGTTTTTTCAATGACCTGAAGGGTGTCAAAGGTCTTGGCTAACTGATTATCAATGAACGACAGCGACTGGGCGGTTGCCTGGTTCTTGTCTTCCAGACTAATAATGGTGTACTGCTGGGTAAGCTTATTCAGAAAGTCAATTTCTTTCTGAGGAACGGTGGTTTCCAGCGAGATGTCAATTACCGAAGCATCCTGGCTGTAGGGGCGAATGGCCAACTGGCTTTTGTACCTACGGGCTACTTTTCCGTAATTATTAATTACGAAGTAAAACCTTTCCGGGGTACCCTCCGGCGGTTGGTTCAAGGTGAGTGTGAACTGAGTGCCATTCACCGTAAAGGGCTTTCCAAAGGGTAGTTCTTTACGAACTTGTAGCTCTTGGTTCCAGTCAGCTTCCAGCAAAAACTTCTGTTCGTCTAGTACGGTCACGTACCAAAGTACTTCCTCGTTCAGCGCGTTATGAATGAGACTATCCACTGTCACAACGAAGGGAAGCCCGGTGTATATTTCCCCGTCTTCTATTCGTCCTTCTTTAAAGTAAGTGACCCGTTGGCCGAGGGATTTTACAGTACGGTGGATAAACGGATATGACTTAAGGATAGCAATTTCGTTGTACAGCGACTTGTTGGAAGACAAAAGCTCAGAACCGTAGATGAGTTCCGCAGTTTCACTCACGTTTGATTCCTCACTAATTAAAACCGAAGCCTTTACGTTGTAGACGGGAATAGTGTAACGATTATATAGAAAAGCTAGCAGCAGGCAAGTAACCACAGTGAGCAAAAATAGCCATCGGTACTGTTTTGCTTTGGCAATCACTCCTTGGATGTCAAACTCTTCTTCGGTCAGTAGCTGCTTTTCCATGTGGTTCAATTAATGAACAAATTAAGTATTAGTGCTAACACTGATAAAGATGATATAGCGATGGTCCAGGGTTGAATTGGACTGATACTTCGGTAACGGGCCGGTTCCACATATATTACGTCATTAGGTTGTAAATAATAGTAAGGCGCGGTAAACAGATCATCCTGCTGCATATCAATGGGGTAGCGCGTGGCTACGCCATCCTGGGTTC
>CAKZPJ010000232.1 GCA_937138955.1 uncultured Flammeovirgaceae bacterium
CTTTGAAAAATGAAGCTAGCGTACTCTTACCCTCGGAATCAGTCTTATCATTCAAATCATTGATTTTTTAGTAAATTGTTAGCAACACCCGAAAAAGATACGTATGGCAATAGTAGTGCTCGTTGAAGAATCCGATGGAAAAATAAAAAACTCGTCTCAGGAAGCCGTAGCGTATGCTGCTGCTTTGGCCAAACAGATTAGTGAAGATGATGTGGTAGCTTTGGCCTTAGGAAATCAGGTTAGTAGCGAAGAGCTAGAAGGTTTAGGAAAATTTGGAGCTAATCGGGTACTGCATGCTACCGACGAACGATTAAACCAAGGAGTGATTCAAGCTTATGCCTCAGTGGTGGATCAAGCTATGAACGAGACGAGTGCGAAAGTATTGGTACTCGCCACGTCTTCTTTGGGCGATCCGGTCGCTTCTCGAGTAGCCATCAAACAGCAAGCTGCACTAGGCTCTAATGTGGTAGAACTGCCCGATCTTAGTGATGGATTTGTGGTGAAGCGAAGCATCTACACCGGTAAAGCATTTGCGTACACCAAGCTCGATCAGGATAAAAAAATCATTGCGCTACGGAAAAACGCTATCACCCCGGAAGAGGGAACCGCAACCGCAACAGTAGAAGCTTTCACTGCTAATTTATCAGAAGCTGATTTTGGAGCTACTATTACGAATACCGAGAAAAGCGAGGGCGATATTTTACTACCTGAGGCTGATATTGTGGTATCTGGCGGTCGCGGACTAAAAGGCCCAGAGAACTGGGAGATGATAGAAGAACTAGCAGATACCTTGGGAGCAGCCACTGGCTGTAGTAAACCAGTATCGGATATGGGTTGGCGACCCCACCACGAACACGTAGGTCAGACAGGGGTAAAGGTAAGCCCTACCCTGTACGTAGCGGTGGGTATCTCAGGTGCTATCCAACACCTCGCTGGGGTAAATTCCTCTAAATATATCTTGGTCGTTAACCAAGATGCTGAAGCACCATTCTTCAAAGCAGCCGATTATGGCGTGGTAGGCGATGCCTTTGAAATAGTGCCTCAGTTAACCGAAAAGATCAAAGCCTCTCAAAACTAAGTTGCTTGTATTGTGAATAAAATTGAATTAGAAATTTTAGGCCTTTCTTCTAGCCAGTCTCAGCAGGGTTCGTTTGCATTGGTGCTGGGAGAAACCGTAGGTAATCGCCGATTGCCAATTATCATTGGGATGTTTGAGGCCCAAGCAATTGCTATTGAGATTGAGAAGATTGTCCCCAATCGCCCAATGACTCATGACCTATTTAAGTCATTTGCGCGAAACTTTCACTACACAGTAGAAGAAATTATGATCTCTGACCTAAAGGAGGGAGTATTTTTTGCTAAAATCGTTTGTAGTGATGGAGCGGGTACTACTGAAATTGATGCCCGTCCATCGGATGCTATTGCCATTGGTCTCCGATTCAATGTGCCTATCTTTACCAACGAGAGTGTGCTTTCCGAAGCCGGTATTGTACTGACTGATGAAGAGAGTGAACCAGAGATGCCATCGGCTCCTACTGCTTCGGGTTCTCGACAGAAAAAAGGCTCGTCTAATGAGAAGTTGAAAGACCTGTCGTTTGATCGGCTCACAACAATGTTGGAAGAAGCTCTAAAAGGAGAAGACTACGAAAAAGCTGCTAAGATTCGGGATGAAATGAACCGCCGAAATTAACATTCTTACCTGAAATATATACCCGAACCTACGTGGGTTGGGGTAGCATCTACTAGCCTGACATACTATGCCCTACGTTCGCGGAATTCTGGGAATTGCTGCCCTAGTATTTATTGCTTTTCTATTATCTAGAAATCGGCGGGCGGTGAACTGGCGATTGGTGGGTGCCGGACTGGCTATTCAGCTAATTGCGGGAATCTTAATTCTGAAGGTTCCGTTCGTAAAAAGTATCTTCAACAAGGTTAGCGAAGCCTTCGTAAAATTTTTAAGTTTTTCTCAGCAAGGAGCTGAGTTTTTGTTCGGTGATCTGGTAAATGCTTCTTCCTTCGGCTATATCTTTGCCTTTCAAGTACTGCCCACTATTATCTTCTTCTCTACCGTCACCGCCGGGCTATACTACTTGGGCATTCTACAAAAGATAGTCTATGGTATTGCCTGGATTATGGCGCGTACTATGCGACTATCGGGAGCCGAAAGTTTGTCAGCCGCAGGAAATATCTTTCTCGGACAAACCGAAGCCCCACTACTAGTTCGCCCCTACATTGCTGGAATGACGCTCTCGGAAATTATGTGTTTGATGACCGGAGGCATGGCTACCATCGCCGGTGGAGTGCTGGGAGGCTACGTCGCTTTTCTGGGAGGGGACGATCCGGTGGAGCGAACCCGCTTTGCGCGCGAACTTTGCTGGAAAAGCGGCTCTGATCG
>CAKZPJ010000233.1 GCA_937138955.1 uncultured Flammeovirgaceae bacterium
TGACCCAAAAATAATGGGTGTCATTTGACTGAGAATTCGCTTATCGTTCAGAGCCTTAATTGTCACCTCTGGCCCTACTCCATTTACGTCGCCAATGCTAATACCGATGACTGGAGCATTTCCCTGTTTGGGCTTTGACTTATTCGGCTGGTGAGATTGAGATATTTTGGGGTGAGTTGATTGCTGCATCGTACTACTTTAAACTACTGAGCTAATTTCTTGAAAAAGTGGTACAACAAGCGCACGCCCGCTCCGGTTCCGTTCTTGCCTCGGTAGCCATCCGGACTATCTAGAAAAGCAACCCCGGCAATATCGAGGTGCATCCACTCATAATCCGTAAAGTGCTTGAGAAACACTCCGGCGGTAATGGCTCCCGCCATGCGGCCTCCAATATTTTTTAGATCAGCAATATCTGATTTTAGATAACTACGGTACTCTTTCCATAGTGGGAATTCTACTAGGCGTTCGTAAGATTCTTCACCCGCCTGCTTGAGTTGGTCTTTATATTCGTCCGAAGCATTTCCCATCATTACCATTCCCTCTTTGCCAATAGCTACGGCGGCGGCTCCAGTTAGAGTAGCCAGATCAATAACCAATGCCGGTTTATACTTTTTAGCGAATACTAAGGCATCCGCCAGGATCAGGCGACCTTCCGCATCAGTGTTTAGTACTTCTACCGTAGTGCCATCAGAAATAGTAATCACATCGCCCGGCACAATGGCATTGCCACCCGGTCGATTATCGGTAGCCGGCACCAGACCGATCAGGTGAATGGGTAACTTATTTTTAGCAACTGCCACCATCGTTCCAATCACAGCCGCTGAACCTCCCATATCCGATTTCATAGTGTCCATTGAGGTAGATGGCTTCAAACTCAATCCGCCTGTATCATAGGTTACACCTTTTCCAACAATGACATAAGGTTGCTGATTGATAGCATTTTCAGGCTTATACTCCAGAATATTGAAAGTTGGCGGATCTTTACTACCCGCATTCACTCCTAATAAACCACCCATCTTCAACGATTTGATCTTAGGTTTATCGAGAACCTCTACTTTGAAACCGCTGTCTTTACCAGCTTTCTTGAAAGCTTTGCTCAGTTGCTCCGCGTTCAGTGAGATCACCGGTTCGTTGACTAGGTCGCGCGCCAAGCAGGTACCTTGTATAATATTATCTAGCTCATGAACTTCTCGAGAGCTAATTTCAGTATGGACAATACTAACTTCTTTAAGATCGCTTGCTGCACTCTCCTTCAGATCTTTTCGGTAACTGGAAAATGTGTAAGCAGCTAACAGCAACCCTTCGGCCAGAGCTAAAGTGTGATCCGCTGACCCGCCACTGATTTTTATTTTTTTAACTCCCTCCTGCTTCAGTTTTCCGTAAAGAGATGCTCCTTTTTTTCGGTAGGCTTCTAAGGTATATTCAGGAAAGTCTTCGGTGACTGATGTTACAAATAATACCCATCGCTGGTACTGATTGATAGCAATTAGCTCTTTTTTATCTTTCCGCTTGCGCTGAAAGTAACGCTGTTCGGCTTCGTTTGTCAAAAGAGATTCGTCCGACTCACCATCATTCAGCAATATGACCACGTCATCTCTATCTTTTATGACCTTAGCCGTTTTTAGTTTAATGGACATAGAAATATGGTTTTCAGTGCAATTTAGCAATGTTTTTGATAATCGGTGACGAATCTTCGGCTTTCATACGTTACTTTACTAACAATGAAAAAAGCAGTATCAGGAGTACGCCCTAAGAAGTTTTTAGGTCAGCATTTTCTCAAAGACCACAATATTGCTCAGAAAATTGTGGAGAGTTTGAGCAGACACGGCAACTACCGACAGGTGCTAGAGGTAGGTCCGGGTACAGGAGTACTCACACAGTTTCTTATTCAACAGCCCCAATATCAAACTACCGTTATTGAGGTAGACAATGAATCTGTAGCTTATCTAAAACAGAAATACCCAGATCTGCATATTTTGCATCAAGATTTTTTAAAAGCCAATTTGGCTGAACAGCCTTCTCCACTCGCCATTATTGGCAACTTTCCTTACAATATATCATCTCAAATACTTTTTAAGGTTCTGGATCATCGGGACAAGATTTCTGAGGTAGTGGGCATGCTT
This sequence comes from uncultured Flammeovirgaceae bacterium, assembly GCA_937138955.1. GTDB lineage: Bacteria > Bacteroidota > Bacteroidia > Cytophagales > Cyclobacteriaceae > Tunicatimonas. The sequence continues at coordinate 2,124 of CAKZPJ010000233.1, forward strand.
CAGAAAGAGGTAGCTGACCGGATTTGCTCGCCACCTGGCAATAAAGTCTACGGCATTCTGAGCGTATTACTACAAGCCTACTACGATATTGATTATTTACTCACCGTAGAACCCCACGTATTTCATCCTCCGCCTAAAGTCCAATCAGCCGTTATTCGCTTACGTCGCAATCAGGTAAACCAGCTTCCCTGCGATGAAAGGTTATTTCGCCGAGTAGTAAAACAAGGATTCCAAAACCGCCGCAAGACCTTGCGTAACGCGCTGAAACCACTAAATTTGTCAGAGCCAATCCGGCAATTACCTATGTTGAACCTGCGAGCTGAGCAGTTGTCGGTTGATGATTTTGTGCAGCTTACCCAACGAATTGAGCCATCGTGGAAACCATAGTTTTTTTACCGTTTGAAGTATCGCCGGCTTATTTGGAATGGGTACGAGAGGCCGTTGCCCAAGATGCCTACGATACAGTGCAGGAGAGTATGGCCGAAGCAAACGCGGTAGACATTCTTACCGTGCTCTACGAACTCGATACGGAGGAATCAAAGTATATTCTTAAGCTTTTAGATAAAGAAAAAGCAGCCGACGTAATCGTGGAAATTGAGGAGGAAGACCAGACCGCCTTCTTGCGAAACTTTGCTCCCTCGGAACTCGCCAACTTTATTGATTACCTGGATTCAG
>CAKZPJ010000234.1 GCA_937138955.1 uncultured Flammeovirgaceae bacterium
AGCATCCGGCCCCACATCTCCGAAAAATAACATCTGAGTTTGCGGGTCAATCGAAAAGCGGTAAGGATTGCGGCAACCCATCACGTAGATCTCCGGTTTGCCCATCGAGCCATCCTTGGGAAACAGATTCCCATCCGGGATGGAGTAGCTCCCGTCTTCCTCCGGATGGATTCTTAGTATCTTGCCCAGGTAGCTATTGGAATTAGCCGAAGTGCGCTGAGCATCTCTTCCGGCCTGACCGGGCCGCTCGTCGATGGGAGCGTAGCCTTCGGGCTGAGCGGTATAATCGCCAAAGCCAATATACAGATTTCCCGAAGCGTCAAATTCCAGCGCGTTAGAAGCATGGTTTCCCTCCCGCGGGTTAATCGGAATTTTCATCACTACTTTTTCCGAGGGTACGATTAGGCTATCGCTCGCCAGATAGAAGCGAGAGACATACTGGAAGAGGGACTCGGCCGGAGTGTAGGACAAAAATACCCAAGGGTGCTTCCGAAAATCAGGATAAATAGCCAGTCCGTTCAGCCCGTTGGATTGAGTGCGATTTACGTTGAGCGTAGCGATGGTGCGGATACTATCCTGCTGATGGTTGTAGTACTTGATAGCTCCTCCTCGTTCTATCAGAAGAATATCTCGATTGGGCAACACCTCCATCTCAATGGGCTCATTAAGATTACTAACTAAAATTGTCTGCGAAATCCGTTCTATTTCGGGATACGCAACCAGAATAGGCGATTCTAACCTCGAAGGGTGCACCACTACTGTCTCCAGCAGTACAGAAAACTCCTGAAACAAACTAATCTCACTTGAAGGCACCAACTGCATAGTTCCTCGCCCGAAAGAGATAGTAGGGAAGTCTGTTGAATATTTAACTAGTTGATTGTTTAGACTATTGGCTTCAGTCAGCCGTAATAGCTTTTCCAGCAGCGGCCATTTTCGTTGGTAACGCAGTGATACATCTCCCATCACCACATTCCCCCCTCGGCTGACGTAGCGTTCTACCACTCGCTGCTGACGAGCTGTTAGCCTATCAGCAGATATTTGGTAGAATATGATAGTACTCGCCTGCTCAAGACTGTCTTCGTTCAGATAGGCCAAATCAGAAGTAAGTAGAAGTTTGTGAGGGTAGTCACTCGGAGGGTTTTTCCAGAAATCAGGTAGTGAGGCCTGTTCAGAGTGCAGGATCAATACAGTAGGATCGGTAGACTGATGACAGCCATTTAGAGTGAACAGCAGAAGTATTATTCCACTGCTAACTACTAATTTACTAAGCGACCTCCGATACAAGAGCGACACTAATTTTCTGAGAAAAATCACTAGATTCAAGATACTACCTTTTTTATTAAAAACAGGCTAAAATTTTACCCTGTGCGATGCTCGCTTCATTCTGAATGCTAATATATAGTGGTCTGCACTTCATTATTGCCTTCAGTAATTACCAGTGACTGATCAGCCTTAATATTGGTGAAAGTTTGAATGGTTTGAGAAGTAGGCCAGCTAATTTGTAGCGTGTCAATCAGGGAGCTACTGCCTAGTCCAATCTCTTGTCGCAGGGTATTACTGCCAAAACTACCCCCAGTGTTCACATCCCGAAAGATAGATCGTAGCGCTTCCCGTTCAGTGACCACAATTTCTATTCGGGCTCCAATCGCCATACGGTTAGATTGAGTTCCTATTAGCCGTAACGTGATCCAGTGGTTAGCACTATCACTGCTGCTATAAGGGTTCTCGAACAAAGTGTTCTGGTAAACATCTCCGTAGTTTGCCCCGCCCATGTTCACAAATATATCCTGATCGCCGTCGTGATCTAAATCAGCGAAAGCGACGGCATGACCTTTTTGCAAGTTACCGAATCCTCCGGCAGTAGTTACGTTCTGAAACTGCTTTCCCCGGTTGTTTCGGAAAACCAGATTAGGAATGATAGAGCGAAAGTCAGGATCACCGGTTCCCAAAAACATATCCAGGTAACCATCATTATCCAAGTCACCAAAGTTGCTACCCATGGTGTGCATAATCTGGTGCAGATTAGCTTCCTGGGTTACATCGGTAAAGGTAGGTTGACCAGTTGAGTCCGCCCCATTGTTGTGATAGAGCCGGGGCATATCCGCTTCAAACGGCAACCCTAAGTACTCAGCTGCTACCTGATGGGCGATAGACCCAGCGGTGCCCCGATTATAACCCGATACGAAAATATCCAACCAGCCATCGTTGTCATAATCCCAGAACCAAGTAGGAAACGTTTTCATATCTTCTAGCATCCCGGCAGCTTCAGTTACATCCTCAAAGCGGGGTATTCCGTCCGAAGTAGCTCCTAAGTTTCGGAATAGAAAGTTGCGTCCTGCCAGCGTAGATATGTATACATCGGCCCAGCCATCGTTATCGTAATCCCCCGCGGTTACCCCTTTGATGTATTCAGTTAGTTTGATACCAGCTATTTCTGCCCCCTCAGTAAAGCTGACACTATCTGATTTGCCCCCTTGATTTAGGTAAAACCGAACGGGGAATTTGTAAAATTTTTCGGTTGGGGTTTCGTTACCAATTAGCAGATCAACCCAGCCATCGTTATTAAAATCGCTCCAGACGGCCGTTTGGGTAGGCATAAACTCCAGTAAACCCACTTCCTCAGTAACATCGGTAAATACTGGAACACCATCAGAATTGGGGCCATCGTTGCGTAGTAATGAGTTAGGGTGCCTCCCGTGTTCTTCCAGCCAGGCACCGCGCAGTACGAGTACGTCCGGTAAGCCGTCGTTGTTATAATCAGTATGTACCATATTCAGGCCGCTCACCAAACCTTCCAAGCCAGCTTCGGTAGTTTTTTCGGTAAAGCTCATAGCATCGTCCGCCTTCTCGCCATCGTGCTGGAAGTACTGCATTTGATCTTGAAGCCCCCAAGAGGTAACCATAATGTCCAGGTAGCCATCCTGATTGAAATCTTCGATGACGGTACCGCCCGACAAAGCCCGGGTGGCTAATCCCAACTGCGGGGCAACGTCGGTGAATTTTTTCAAGGGATATTCTGAAGCAAACGTTTCGGGGGGAATAAGCCAGTCATCCGGTACCTGATTGGGATATTTCCCTAGTGTCATATAAGCGATGTTCAACAGCCAGCGGGCGTCGAGCGCGTCAGGGTTGTCTTGTAGAATACGCGTGTAGGTTTCAATCGCCCGAGAAGAGCCGTCTGGCAGTTGGTGAAAACCTTCAGCGGCAATGGGAATAATACAGGAAGCCGAAGTATGGTTCATTACGCAATTTTCCTGCTCTCCTTGCCGCAAATAGCTAATAGCAATTAAAGATTCCAAGTTGACCAACTGAGCGTTCACCGCTTCCGGATAATCATCCTGATACTCTAGTAAAGCTTCGTATAGGCTCTGAAAAGATGCTACCGCTTCTACCGACCGTCCGGCATTTAGCAGTGCCATTGACTTTTTATAGTGGTAATCCAATTTTTTCTCTCCTCCGGTAGCCTGTCGCCACAAACTGTCGTAATGAGCAATGCGTAGCTCATGCATATAAGGATGGCGGTAGGTGTGATTTTGTTCGGTAATCTTTTCCAGCAGATCTACCATGTAGGCCGAAGGGCTTGCTTTTCGATCAGGCTTAGTACAGCTGCTAATCAAAACCCCTAATAATAAAACCCAACTTAAAACCTTTATCATATTAAAATTACCTGAGTTACGGTTGCTTAATAATTTCCGGAAAGTGCCTCCAGTTTTTGAACATCTATTTTTCTAAAAGAGCCATTATAATTTCGTATGATGACTGACTGCACTTTATCTAAAATCAAAGTCATGGTGCGGGAAGATTGGGACAAATAACCTGAACCGTAGGGCAGTTCTCTAACTTCCTTTTTTCCATCTTGCCACGTGATTTCTGCCTTATATTCTAAAGATTGAAGTTGTATTTCAGTGTATGCATTCGGTGCTTTTAACCAAGGCTTAGATTGTTCAAAAACCAGTAAGCTGTCATTGTTCCGACTAGCTACTAGTAATTCCCCAGATTGCATAGATACTTTAATTAGGGCTTTACTATCGCCCGATACGTAAAATCCACTTTCAGATAAACTTGCCGGAGAAAAGTTGCCCTGACCATCTCCTTGCAAATATAGACCAGTTAAAGCGTCGTAGCGGCCTGTTTGGACTTGAGGAGCATAGGAGTTACCAACAAGCAATACATCTAAATTTCCGTCCCGATTAATATCTTCGGATAGCAAGCCATAGACGGGAGCAAACTGGGCTTCAATGGGAAGTGGAGTAACATGAAAACGAACCGATCCGTCGGTATCTGATCCCATATTTTCAATATAGCTACTGGTCATCATATGGCAAGAAGCCTCGTAAGCCCCTCTTCTTTCTGAAGGTGTTAGCACCTCATCTAGAGTGGCTTTTGCGTAATCAGCATATTGGGGAAACCGCCGTCGGAGGGCTACTATCTGCCGAGTCATTTCATCGCGTCCGTGAATAGGATATACCGCAAAGTCAAGGTTCGTATTTTGCTCATAAGCACTAATAATCGCCTCCAAAGAACCATTCTCATCAAAATCTTTAGCGTAGATAGTAAACGGTTTTTGCTGAGAAGTTTGATAGTAGGAGTTTTGGCCTAAGTTACCGGCAATATAATCCAGATCACCATCGCGGTCAAAATCGCCAGGAACTAAACTATTCCACCAGCCAGATGTACTTACTTCAGTCAGATGATTGTCAACCGTTTGAGTAAACACGCATTCATTGCACCGGGAAAGTGTGCCTTCTTCATTTTTGAAAAATGTGAGAGGCATCCACTCACCGGCTACCACAAGATCGACCCAACCATCGTTATTAAAATCGGTCCATAGGGCAGTGTTCACAATACCAACAGATTGCAAGTCGGGGGGAGTGGTCTCTAGCCAATGGCTTTCTTCATTCTTCAATAAATAGCTATTGCTGGGTAAAGGATACTGGTGGGGTAAAACCTTACCTCCCACGAAAATATCCAGATCACCATCACGGTCATAATCGGCAGCGGTAACACAAGAGCCTGAAGACGTGATTTTGGGCAGCGGCTGAGCAACAAAGCGGGCGTATCCCCGATCATCATTTCCTTGATTAGTGTATAAACGGTCTTGGTATAGTACGTTATTGGGTAAATAAGCCCCACCACCACTGACTACATACATATCTAAGTCCTGGTCTTGATCAGCATCAAAGAGTAGGACGCCCGTATCCTCGTATACTGAATCAATAAACTCTTGCTTATGAAAATGCCCGTTAGCTTGCTGATAAAAAAAGGCTCCAGGTTGACCAAAAGCTCCCCCTACAAAAAAATCTTCTAGTCCATCGCCATTTACATCACCGGCTGCCAATCCGGGTCCCACTTGAGAGTTCTTATGAGGAAGTAATGGCTGTATATTAAAATCAACAAATAAGTTTTCTTTATGCTGGTAAGCGACATTCCGCAGTTGCGAAGTTTCTCTCCACAGTGGGGCTAAAGTATTGTTCAATTCTTGAAAAGATGAGTCAGGCGCATAATTTACCGTAATAGTCTGATTGGCTTCTATCTGTTGAAGTACTTGAGTTGAACCATTGGGCCAAAGAATAGTGATTTTGTCTACTACTGAATCTTCTCCCAAACCAAAATGTGCGATTTCTTCTACTGTTGATTGGTAACCCCGATACGTGTAACTCTCGTGATGCTGAACTTGGCCTTTTTGTTCTACATAAATCTTGGTTCCCGGTAGAGAAGGGGTAAGTTCTATCCGTAAAAAGTGGTTGCCAGGTACTAGATTACTGCTTTGGTTTTCGTAGACAAAAGCTTCGTCGTTAGTATTATTCACTAATAAATCTAAGTCTCCATCCTGATCCAGGTCAGCGTAAGCGGCTCCGTGAGAAAATGAAGGGTGCGTAATACCCCAGTGGGATGATTGATCAGAAAACTGTAGGTTCCCCTCATTATGGAATATAAAGTTTGATCGCTTTAATTCGGGAAGGTCTCGGTAAAGCTGCGTAATTTTTTCAGCCCGTTTGCCGGGGTTAAATATTTGCATGGCCTCGGGCATTTGGTAAGCTACAAAATCGAAGTTAGTAATGTCTTTTACGTAGCCATTGGTAATGTAAATATCTTTAAAGCCATCGTTATCAAAATCGGCAATGAGGGGACTCCAGCTCCAACCAGTCTGATGAATGCCCGCTAATTGACCAACTTCACTAAATACTACTTGGCCGCTCGGAGATACGCCTCGGTTCAGTTGCAGGGTATTTCTCATATACTGCGGAGCATACCCTCTCTCTAATGCAAGTTGAAAGCGATCGTAATTCATGGGGCCTACCATCATCATACGATGTTCTCGGAAAGGGGGAAGCATATCCAGCGTAACTACATCGGGCAGAGCATCATTATTAATATCAGCCACGTCATTTCCCATAGCAAAGTAACTTTGGTGAGAAAAATACTGGCTGGCCTGTTCTTGGAATGTTCCATCCTGATTGTTGATGTACAGCAGGTCACTAGACAGATAATCGTTAGAAACGTATATATCTGACCATCCATCGCGATTGAGATCAGTAATAGAAACCCCCAACCCAAACCCCTCTGCTAAAATACCAGCATCCAACGACACATCCTGAAATACCGGATATCCTTCAAGCCCTACACCTTGATTTTGGTAGAGCCGGTCTGTCGTTAATCCATCACCATTGTTGGTTGGTGAACGGATAGTGTTTCCGTAGAAATCGCTGTTTGCTGCGGTAAGAAGGTAGACATCTAAGTCACCATCTTGGTCATAATCAAAAAAGGCGGAATGAGTAGTATAGCCTGCATCGTCTAGACCATATGCTTCGGCCATCTCCTTAAACTTGGGAACCCCTTTTTCATCAGCCCCCTGATTAATGAACAACAGGTTTTCTCGCTGATCAGATTGATTACTCCCCGACACACTAACGTAAATATCCAACCATCCATCTTGATTGACGTCTGCCATAGATACTCCGGTAGCCCAACGTTGGGTGCTTACTTGGGCGTTCTTTGTAATATCAGTAAACTGTAGTTGCCCTTGGTTCATATACAAGCGGCTAGATACCATATTTCCGGTAAAGTACACATCAGGAAGTCCATCGTTATTAATATCTCCTACCCCAACGCCACCGCCATTATAGAAATAGCGAAACTTAATTAAGTCTAGCGTGTCGTTGGGGTATACGAGGTTCTGAAAGTCTATGCCTGTTTTGCTACTTGGTAACTTCACAAACAAAGGCGGGGGATGTTGTCTGCAAGCAACCAACGAATAGACTCCCAACAGAAAAACAAATTTGATACAGTGTCGCATAGGTAGGTCTAAGTTCCCCAAAATAAGGAATAACCTTCGTAATGACGAGCTTGATTTTCATTCTTTCGGACTTCATCGTCTCTTCATTAAGCATAGTGTTTGAAAGTCAGTATATTCGGCATAAACTACTCTTTCCCTAGCTTATGAATCATCTGATTGTCTTATTTTCGGTATTCAGTATTCTTACTGGGCAAGCGCAGTCTACCTCGGTAGCATCTCCCAATGATAAACTAACTTTTACTCTGAACACAGATGAACGGTCTGACGGGGCTCTAGTGTACAGCATTCAGTACAGCGATCAAATGGTAGTAGATAATGCTCCGATCGGAGTTATTTTGAAGAATAGGGACTGGACTCAGAAGCTAGAAACTACGGCTTCTAATATTACTGCGAAAGATACGGCTTGGCAACCAGTGTACGGTGAAAGGAGCTCTATTCCCGATCGCTATCGCGAGCTGATTGTTGATCTCAATCCAGTTGGAAATACAAAGTTACTCATGCAATTGGTAGTGAGGGCTTACAACGAAGGAATTGCTTTTCGCTACCATTGGCCCGAGCAATTAGGAATGCAGATTCTAGAAGTGGTAGATGAACGTACGTACTTCAAGTTTCCCAAAGGTACTAAAGCGTGGTATACACCTCGGGCTCAGGCTGAATATGAGCTTCGTCCGATACAAAATTGGAAGAGTGCTACCGAAATGCCACTCACGCTAATTTTGCCCAGCGGATTGTACGCTAGTATTGCCGAAGCCAACATGGTGAACTACGCTCGATCCAGACTATCAACCGTACCAAATAGTGCTAATTTGCTGGTAACCGAGCAAGCAGGAAATGTGGTGGAAACTTCGCCGTTCAGTACTCCTTGGCGGGTGGTGCTAGTAGCGGAAGAGCCCGGCCAACTACTAGAGCATAATTATATTATCCTAAATCTCAACCCTCCGAATGCGCTAAAAAATACCGACTGGATCAAGCCAGGCAAAGTGATTCGGGAAATGACGTTATCTACCCACGGGGCTAAAGCATTAGCAGATTTTGCATCTTCGCATGGTCTGGATTATATTCATTTTGATGCAGGCTGGTACGGCTACGAGTATACCGCTAATTCAGATGCCACAACCATAACGGTTGATCCCCGACGGAATCCTAAAGGTGATCTAGATTTATTAGAGGCGATTCGTTACGCAAAAAGCAAAGGGTTAGGCGTAATCGTGTACGTTAACCATCGGGCATTGGAAAGACAGATGGACGAAATCTTTCCCTTGTACCAGCAGTGGGGTATTAGCGGAGTAAAATTTGGGTTTGTACACGTAGGTTCACACCGCTGGACTACCTGGCTCTACGATGCAGTAAAAAAAGCTGCCAAACATCAATTAATGGTAGACGTGCACGACGCGCTTCGCCCTACGGGTTATTCGCGCACTTATCCTAATTTGATGACTCAAGAAGGCATCTATGGCAACGAGGAAATGCCGGATGCTACGCAGAATACTACCTTGCCCTTTACTCGCTTTGTAGCCGGAGCTGCCGATTATACCCCGGCCTACTATCACCGAAAGGAGTTTAAAGATGTGAGTCGATTCATTAAAAATACACCTGCTCACCAGTTGGCTTTGCCGGTGATCTACTATAGTCCTTTACAGTGGCTCTACTGGTACGATATTCCTTCCCGCGATTATCAGGGTGAACCGGAAGTGGAGTTCTGGGAGCACTGCCCTACGGTGTGGGATGATACCGAAGTTCTAGAAGGCAAAATAGGTGAATATATTGCGGTAGCTCGTCAGAGCAACGAAGAGTGGTACATCGGCGCTATTACTAATACTGAGAGCCGCACACTGACGATTCCTTTTTACTTTCTGCCAGAAGGACAAACGTATACCGCCCATATTTATGCCGATAGTGATACTATAAAAACAAGAACGAAAGTTAGTATTAATCAGATGAAAGTAACTACGGATTCATTATGGGAAACTACGCTGAAGCCCAGCGGCGGGGTTGCCATTCGGCTCGTACCATTAGAAGAATAGTGAACAGACTCGACTGGCTAATTTTAGCGACTCTCAATTTGACCTAACTGTTTAATTCTTGCTTGGTCTTTAGCCGCTCGCTCTGTTGCTCCAATCGTCGCAAATGCTTCAGACCGTTGCCGGTAGGCATTCAGGTAGTTTGAATCCAGTGCAATAGCCCGATCAAAGTAGCGAATACTCTCCCGTTCCGCTTGCATCAAATTTTTCTTGATGTAGCCGAGGTAATAGTAAGGTTCCGAATTATAGACATCTATTTCTCGCGCCTGATCAAAATCATCGTACGCCTGAAAGTATTGTCCCAATTGCAGCCAGGCTTTCCCACGTTCTGTATACAAACTATCCGAAGGTTGCTGGTTGATTAGTAAGGTGGTCTCGTAGACGGTCCGATAAGCAGGTAGAAGTTCAATCATTGCCCCTGCCCGATGATAATTAGAGTCTAGTTCTAGTGCTTGATGAAAATCGGCGGAAGCTAATTGAAATGCGTGTTGTTCCAAGTAGACCTTCCCTCGTTGGTAGTAGAAATCTGGTCGGTCAAAACTGAATTGAATAGCTTGGGTTAGAGAAATAATCGCACTATCCATTTTCCCCTGTTCCCAGAACACCATTCCCTGGTGGTAGTGCAAGTCTTCTTTCGATAAGGTTGCCAATCCGTTTTCGGCCGCTGAAGTAAGCAGAAAGCTACTCAATTTATCAGCGACCAATTGATGGCCGGAAGCAGTCCAATGGTTATCATCCTCGATGAAGTGGTTTTGAATTACTTTTCCGGCGGGTAGCTCATTAATGAAAACCGGATAAAGATTAATAAACCCAATATCATTTTCTTGGGCAAATTTTTGCCAGTATTGGGTGTGGCGATCTTCAGCTTCGCCCTTCTTCACCTGGGTACGCCAGGGATGTACCGTAATGGTTAAGGGTATTTGATGTTTCTGGCAGAGCTCCACCAGCTTTCTAATGTAAACCGTCATCAACTCAATACCTTGCTTGCCCCAACGTTGGTACAAACTTTCATCCGAATACCATTCGGAAATAGTAGTATGAAATTGAGGGTTATTCAATAAAACATCATCATGGAAATGAGAGAAAAAAGTTCGGTAGAGATCTATTGTATTATTACGATCAATTAACTCCTGACTAATATTTTGGTAAAATTTATCCCGTTGATTTTCTAGGTAAAGTCGATGGGTAGCGTAGTAGATAAACGAATGATCTTTCAGCGTACTCTTTAGCTTAGGAAGTACGTTAGCAACGAATGAAGTGCTCGGCTCAAATTCCTGATAGGCGTATTCATTCTGAATGTCCGATATATCGAGAACCGCGTACAATTCGTCGAAGTCTAGTTCAACCTCTTCCAGCAGATACTTGGTTTTATAGTAATATAGTTTGGGGCTGTAGCTTACAGCGGCTGCATTTAGCAACTCAACCCGGGTGGTGTCTATTTGGGTCAGTAGTCGACCAATAAAGCTTTCTTCGAATAAGACGCCAACCGCTTCAGTGTGGGAATCGCCCATCATCAGTATGCGGTATTTGTCCGATGTTAAAGAAACCTCTCGCACACCGGCATCTCGAAAGCCTAACGAATGGGTGGTAATTGGATAAACTATCGGCCCCCAGTGGGTTTCCTGCGACCGGCTCGATAATAAGCCGTGGTGATAGTAGGGATGAGAAGAACGAAAATCGTGATCGTTGGTAGGAATTA
>CAKZPJ010000235.1 GCA_937138955.1 uncultured Flammeovirgaceae bacterium
ATCTTTTGGTCAGCCTGGGTTAGCACAGCAATGGGTGAATGTGCTAGGTAATGTGCAGCCGGATACTTTTCTCCAAACACTAAGCTACTCTCTTAACGGAGGTTCGTCTCATACCCTTTCTACTGGCGAAGATGGAAGGCGGCTTGCTCGTGATGGTGATTTCAACATTGATATTCATAAAGATTCGCTTCATGAAGGCAATAATGAACTACTTATTACTGCCGTAGACTCCGCAGGCAGGCAAGTTGATGAGACGGTAAATATTCAGTTTACGCAGGCTAATCAATGGTCGCTTCCCTACGCTGTAAATTGGGATACTGTTAAGAATATCTCAGATGTTGTACAAATTGTAGACGGAAAATGGAAACTTGTGAAAGGAGGAGTACGAACTGAAGAGCCTTATTACGATCGAGTGTTAGCATTAGGGGATACTTCTTGGCAAGATTACGAAGTATCAACATCGGTCATCTTTCACGATTTTACACTGCCTCGCCCCGGCCCACCTACATTTAATGTAAGCCATGCCGCTATTGCTACTCGTTGGCCAGGGCATGATTTTGATGGCAAACAGCCCCACGCAAAGTGGTTTCCACTGGGAGCTACGGCAGAATTTCGCTTGACGGATAACTTAGATAGCTGCCGATGGCGGGTTTTTGATGGAGAGCATTTGTACGTAGAAGACACCAGTAAAATAAGAAGCATTCAGCTTGAGGTCAAATATCATATGAAGCACCGAGTGCTCACTATTCACGATTCGCTTACTCGCTATAAAGTAAAACTATGGGAAGATGGAACTACGGAACCTAACGAATGGGATGTGATAGCCGAAGAGTTTACTCCTAATAATATTCCGTCAGGAAGCGCGCTACTTCTAGCGCACAATACCGATGTCACCTTCGGATCGTTTTCAGTTATTTCTATTGATGATGAATAAATTCCCTTTCTTTATCGCCATGTTCTTCATTACTGGCGTTTTTCAAAGTAGTTGTACATCAATCAGCATTGAAGAAGCAATGTATGAGGATCGTCCGCAATTCGTAATACGAACTACTTCAGCTACCTACTGGTACGATCAGGCTGGGGGAGGACTTTCCCGTTTGATTGATTTGGAAGGAAACGACTGGATTAACTTTAAAAAAGATCCACTGAGCGAATATCCGGCTTCAGCCGCCGCCGGATTTCGGGGTATGCCCAACTTTGTTTTTCAGTCAGATGATGGTGGGGCTGGACACCCTGGCTTTGATCAGTGCATTAGTGAAGTTGTAGATGATAACCAAATTCGTACTTATAGCAACAGTGGAAAATGGCAGTGGACGTGGACGTTTCACGATACCTACGCTACAGTAACCATGGAAAAAGTAGACACTAAACACGCATACTGGTTCTTATATGAGGGAACCCCAGGAGGTAGTTATTCACCTCAAGATTATTACTGGGGTACTGATGAACTAGGCTATCAGACTGAGTTGCCTGATTATTTTAATGAGGAACGAGCTACGGGTAATTGGCAATGGGCCTATTTCGGAAGTGTAACTAGTCAGCGCACTTTATTATTGGGTATGCAGCAACTTGATAGCCACGCTGATCTACTAGGCTTTTTAGGAAATACTTCTGATGGACTATATTCACCGGATGGAATGGTCGTATTTGGTTTTGGTCGCCAACCGGGCGCTATTCCTTTAATGACTGTAGTAGACAAAACTTTTTACATAAGCTTTCTTGACCAAACCGTGTCTTCCTCTGAAGAACATGAGGCACTGGCTGTAAGAATTCAACAACTTATTAAGTAAACTCTTTTGGGTTTAATGTTAGTCGTATTTATTCAGACCATTAAAGCTACCTTAGGCTAATTTTGCTAAATTGTTGGGGTATGAATAGATATGCTAGTAAAAAGAAAAAAGCAACTTTTTTGAAGCTGCTTTAATAAGTGAAGGGTAAATAGTATAGGTTAGGCTCTGAGCGAGTTAAATAATTTTTTCATACCAGGAAAAGTATTCTTGGGAGTAGGTGTGAAATTGCGACCGTAAATAACGGGAATGTTATTGAAGACCGAAGTTTCAACCTCTTTGAATGGAACGGTAATAGGATTATGCACTACTGAAAATCGAATGTAGTGATTATTTGCATACTTGATAAGGCGTTCCAATACTTTATCATCAACTGACGAATCAAAATACACGTAGTTAATAGCATTCTGTTCACAGAAGCCTTCAATTCCAGAAGCTATAGTTGCCGAGCAATTTCCTGCTGATACATTCCCATCAAAAAAGCCATAAAAATGATGACCAAATTTCTGATTTGAATCTAACGAGCGCAACAGTTCATGAGTGGTAGATGTACGACCAATGATTATGAAGTTGACTTTATTATCCTGCTGATTACTTAATAAACGGTAGCTAAACAGTAAAAGAATTTTAGCCCCAGCTGTAATGAGTGCTGAATAGAAATAAATTTTAATAAGATAGCCTATCTCAAAGTATTGAGGAGTAGTTAACAAGTAGACAAAGATGAACAAAGCATGGATAAGGACAACTTTGCTGGTGCTCTTAATAATAAACAGAATTCTTTTTAAGGTCTTTGTATTATAATGATTAGAAAAAAGAGAAATAATAATCCAAAGTAACACCCATATAGTATAAAAGGATGTGTTAGAACTGGAAATAGCTCTCTCAGATAGAAAGCTTTCGTATAGAGATAAATCAAAAGCAAAGTATAAACAAAACGCGTCAAGCATCATGATGACGAGAAAAAATGTTTTGGAATACTCAGTGTATTTAGGTATGTGAAACATATTAATAAAAAATTGAATCAATCAAAGTTAATAAAAAAAAATTAACAATGAAATATTTATCGTTGAAATACTAAAAAAAATAAAGAAATATCACAAATTTGAAAAAATATAACGTTAAATTAATATAGATAATGCGTTACTAATTTAACTATAATAGTTGTAAAACGTTTGTTTTTTTTAATTGTTGCAATAAAATAGGTGATTTGTTTAAAAATTACTTCCCAATGCAGAATTTACTGAAAATTGTGCCCAATAACTCATCATTTGTAATATCTCCGGTAATTTCGCCTAAAGCGTATAGCGAATAGCGCATGTCTTGTGCTAAAAAATCATGCGTAATACCATTGTCAATACCAGAAACAACCTGTTCTAAGCTTACGTAAGCTTTTTTTAGGCTTTCGTAGTGGCGAATATTGGTCACAATAGTTGACTGATTGTGAATTTGGTTAAGTTGTAAGGTGCTTATTAGTTTTTGTTGTAGTTCGTCCATCTGAAGCCCCGTTGAAGCTGATATAAACAGCACATTATTAGTATCTTGCAGAGCCTGAACTAATTGATTTTGAGCTTGATCTAGCTTATTGCCCACTTTAATTAAGGGAATATCAAGTTTTTCTAATGAGCTCATCTCTTCGGTTATCTCGTCCAAACTACCGTTCTCTAAGTCAAATAGGTAAAGAATAAGAGCTGCTTGCTTCATTTTTTCATGAGTACGCTGTACCCCAATAGCCTCTACTGTATCCGTAGTTTCGCGAATGCCAGCTGTGTCAATAAAGCGAAAGCGAACCCCTTCAATCGTAATCTCGTCTTCAATTACATCTCGGGTGGTTCCGGGAATATCACTGACAATTGCTTTTTCTTCATTTAGTAAGGCGTTCAATAGGGTAGACTTCCCTACATTCGGTTTTCCGGCAATTACTGTAGGAACTCCATTTTTGATCACATTGCCTATTGAAAAGCTCTGAATTAAGCGCTGAGTTTTAGAAAGAATTGTCTGAACTAATTCCTTAAGCTCTTCCCGATTCGCAAACTCAACATCTTCTTCAGAAAAGTCTAGTTCCAATTCAATAAGCGAGGCAAAACGCACTAGCTGTTCCCTAAGCTGGTGAATCTCTTCCGAAAAGCCCCCTCGCATTTGATACATGGCGGCACGATGGGCAGCTTCAGAGTCAGCGGCAATTAGTTCGGCAATGGCTTCGGCTTGAG
>CAKZPJ010000236.1 GCA_937138955.1 uncultured Flammeovirgaceae bacterium
GGCTAAGTTAGTTGAACACCGTATTGAACAGGCTTTCATCCGCTGGAAAGAAGCCCCCTTCAATGATCCTATGGTGCTGGAAAGAAGGCTGTACGTACTAAAACACCACGTCCTCCATACCGTGCACCAAGAGATAGCCAGCACCATAGATACATTCTATATTGCATCCTGCTCCTATAAAACTATCGTATACAAGGGGCAACTTACCACCTTTCAGCTACGACCCTATTACATCGATCTTCAGCAATCTTCTTTTGAGTCGGCCTTAGCACTAGTACATTCCCGCTTTTCTACTAATACTTTTCCTAAATGGAAATTGGCTCAGCCCTTCCGGTTTATTGCTCACAATGGCGAAATTAACACCATTCGGGGAAATGTAAACTGGATGCGCTCTAAGCAAGCTCTGCTTAAGTCTACGCTGTTTACCGATGAAGAACTAAAGATGCTGATGCCTGTTTGTGACTCGGCTTTTTCAGATTCGGCCAACCTAGATTTGGCAGTGGAACTTTTGCATATGGGCGGTCGGTCGTTACCCCACGTTATGATGATGCTCATTCCTGAAGCTTGGCAGAACAACGAGCTGATGGAAGAAAACAAGAAAGCCTTTTACGAATATTACGCCTCAATGATGGAACCCTGGGATGGTCCCGCTTCCATCTGCTTTACTGATGGTGATATGGTAGGAGCCACCCTGGATCGTAACGGCCTTCGGCCTTCGCGCTATCTGCTTACTGAAGATCAGAAATTAGTAATGTCATCTGAGGCGGGAGCTTTGCCCGTAGATGAGTCCAAGGTACTGCTTAAAGGCAGATTGAAGCCTGGACGAATGTTTGTAGCCGATCTAGCGGAGGGGCGCATTATCAGCGATAAAGAAATTAAAGAGCGAATTTGCTCAGAGCAGCCTTATCAAAGCTGGCTCAAAGAGCATCGGCACTTCTTAGATGAACTGCCCGAACCATTGCATGTAAATGGGCAAGACACTCAGCCATCAGATAGTTTGCCAGTAATTACTCGCCAACAGGCGATGGGTTACACCAGCGAGGATCTGAAAGTTATTCTTGCACCAATGGTCGATAAAGCTAAGGAGCCTATTGGTTCTATGGGAGCTGATACACCGTTAGCGGCTCTTTCCAGCCAAAGCCAGCATATTGCCAACTACTTTAAGCAATTGTTCGCCCAGGTAAGCAATCCCCCGATTGACCCTATTCGGGAGAAGTTAGTAATGTCGCTGTTTACCCAACTAGGAGCTACCAAAAATATTCTGGATGAAACTCCGGAACACTGCCAGCAGATTAAGTTAAAGCATCCGGTACTTACTAACCAAGAGCTTAAGCGGATAAAATATCTACAGCACTCGGCTTTTAAGGTTGAGGTATTGAAAGCAATATTTCCGGCAACTGGCGAAGCAGGTTCGCTAGAAAACGCTATCGAGCAACTGACGGCTGAAGCTGAGCGAGCCGTACAAAACGGAGCTAATATTCTGGTCATTTCTGATCGGGCATTTAGCGAAGAGCAGGCACCAATGCCCTCCTTACTAATAACCGGAGCAGTACACTATCACCTCATCCGTTGCGGATTACGGGCTAAGACCAGCTTGGTGGTGGAAGCGGGCGATGCCCGAGAAACACATCACTTGGCTACACTCATTGGCTACGGTGCCCACGCTATCAACCCTTATCTTGCTTTTGCCAGCATTGCCGATCTACAGCACCAAGGGCTTATCCACAGCGAAGATTCTACTGATGCCTTATGTGCAGCTTTTACTAAAGCAGTAAACGCTGGGTTGCTGAAAATTTTCTCTAAAATGGGTATTTCCACTATCCAATCATACCATGGTGCCCAGATCTTCGAGGCACTCGGTATTAGTCAGCCAGTAGTAGATAAATGCTTTGCCGGTACAGTTACCCGAATTGGAGGAGTGGATTTTGATGATTTAGCGGAAGAAGTACTTATTCGCCATCGTTTGGCTTTCCCAGGAGAAACAGTTTCGTATTCTCGCCTTAGTGCAGGTGGGGTATACCAGTGGAAGCGTCGGGGCGAGTACCACATGCTCAACCCTCAAACCATCCACTTGCTTCAGCAAGCTACTCGTAAGAATGATTATCAGCTATACCGACAGTACGCCGATATTATTAATCAGCGTTCGGGACAATTAGCTACTCTTCGGGGGCTAATGCAGTTTAAGAAACGAAATCCAGTACCGCTAGAAGAAGTAGAGTCTAAAGAAAGTATATTTAAGCGATTTGCCACCGGAGCCATGTCATTTGGCTCACTCTCGCACGAAGCGCATTCTACTTTAGCTATTGCCATGAATCGCATTGGGGGTAAAAGTAATAGTGGCGAAGGCGGTGAAGATGAAATTCGCTTTGAACGCAAGCCGAACGGCGATTGGGAGCGATCCGCAATTAAGCAAGTAGCCTCCGGCCGCTTTGGCGTGACCAGTAACTATCTGACCAATGCTAATGAGCTTCAGATAAAGATGGCGCAGGGAGCCAAGCCCGGTGAAGGTGGACAACTGCCGGGTCACAAGGTAGATGACTGGATTGGACGAGTCCGAAATGCTACTCCCGGAGTAGGGTTGATTTCGCCCCCACCCCACCACGATATTTATTCTATTGAGGATTTAGCCCAGCTAATCTATGATTTGAAAAATGCTAATCGCGAAGCTAGAATCAACGTAAAATTAGTGGCTTCTGCCGGAGTGGGAACCATTGCTGCCGGAGTAGCCAAAGCTCACGCTGATGTAGTGCTGATTTCCGGCCACGATGGTGGGACCGGAGCATCACCCCTCAGTTCGGTACGCCACGCCGGTGTTGCTTGGGAACTAGGGCTTTCTGAAACACATCAAACCTTAGTGAAGAACAACCTTCGCAGCCGAATTACGGTACAGACCGATGGTCAGATTAAAACCGGACGCGATATTGCTATTGCTATTTTACTGGGTGCCGAAGAGTTTGGTGTATCTACCGCAGCATTAGTAACCGAAGGTTGCATTATGATGCGTAAGTGCCATTTAAACACCTGTCCGGTAGGCGTAGCTACTCAAGATCCTGAACTAAGGGCGCTGTTTAGCGGAAAGCCGGAGCATGTCATCAATCTGTTCACCTTTCTGGCGGAAGACTTACGGCAAATTATGGCTGAACTAGGTTTCCGAACCATCAACGAGATGATCGGTCAGGTAGACGTATTGGAAAAACGCAGCGATATTGAGCATTGGAAAGCTAAGAAAATTGATCTTTCGCGCATTCTATATAAGCCAGAGACTGGACCGAATGTGGGTATCTACAAGCAACAGGAACAAGACC
>CAKZPJ010000237.1 GCA_937138955.1 uncultured Flammeovirgaceae bacterium
ATACGTCACTTGGTATTGACTCAAATCAGGAACATGAGTCCGTTCACGAGCTAGTTCATATTCAAAAATTGCTCGTCCTAATTCGGATAAAAACGGAATGCCCACTTCGTCGTATTCGTAAACACCATCGTTCAAAATCTGGTTCTCGTTCACGTAAATTACCGCGGTCAGCAGAAATTCAGTGTTGCTCTCAAAATCTACTACGTAGGCATTGTCAATGAGGTAGCCGTAAGCCATTCCTATTTTATTGAAGATACGAATATTTTTAGGCAACGATTCCTGAGTATCGCCAAACAGGAAGAATTTGCTGTAGCTGTCGTAGTAGTTTCCAGCAGTATCAGCCACGTAGTTAGGGAATGTAGTTTCAGCGGGTAATTGCGACATGTAGCGGTACAGAAACTGGTAGTCTTCTTCAGTAAGATTAAACTGCTGTTCTTCGGGCAATGCATCGGGGAAAATAACGGCTTTTAGCATGTCCTGCAAAGTGCGGGCTGCTATGAAGTTATTAGCCGTGAAATCTTTAGGTTCGTTAATGAGCGAGTCATTTCGCATAAAACCAACTCCTTTCCGCACATTTTGGGTTTGAACCAGAAAGTCCCGACTACTCTCGGTCAGTTCCTGTTGATACAGCACTTTAGCATTATCATAGAAGGAAACTGGGTTGGTCATACGGTTTTGCTCGGGGGTATTGAAAATCGCTAATCGGTGGACGATATGCAACTGGTCGTAGCCCTTCTCATGCAGTTTATCGTTCAGATATTCCTGTCCCAGAAATTCGTACAAGCGATTGAAGGCATCGTTGTCACTCACCAAAAATATCTTCTTAACGTAGTGGGCTACCGACGGCATCCCGCTTTCGGAAGTAACGTCTTCGGTCACTCGTGTTTGCCCATCGGCGGCACTATCAGTCAGCATGGCAGAGTATTTACTCAATCCATCAACTTGTAGTTCGTTCAATTTTTCCAACGCCAGAAAAGCCGCGGGCATTTTCACGGTGCTGGCCGGATAGAAGTAATTATTGGTATCAATACCGTAGTAGTGCGAAGTAAACGAAGGCTGGTTCGCTGAGTCGCGATCAATCTGGGTATAGAAAATCTGTAACTCAAAAGTTTCCGGATGATTAATTACCGAATCGAGTATTGGGTTTTCTCGCTCGGCTAGTATTTGGTAAATCAGATTGGCTGAGTCTACGTATTGAGAGGGAGCTATTTCTTCCGCCGTTTCGGTAGTTTTCGAGGACTGGCAGCCGAAAAAAAGTAGGTTTAGAGCTCCGAAAAAAAGTATCCAGTATTTCATAATGATTTACGGTGTTAATATGTATAAGTACTCGGGTCTCAGGCCATTACCGAAACCATGTCTAGCACCTTTCTACCTAATCTTTTATCACCTTCAATAGTAATCTGTTTACTAACATCATCAGGTCTCAGACTTTTTGAGAAGAGTTTCCAAGAAATTTCAATGGGAATTTCAACGGAAGCGGCTGGTTCCTGCTTCGGGTTTGATGTTAACAACCAAGCATTTGGTGTTTTGTATAGAAACCAGGTTCCGCCTGCTGAAGATGTAATGGTTGATTTAATTATTGTTCCCGTTTCTGCTTCGGTATCTCTAAATGTGTGGGGAAGTGCTTGAAAAAATGTATTCATCACCGGATAGAAAAACTTTTCAGTCATAATTCCCTCTCGTCTGGTAGCATCACGAATTTGTTGCTGGTGATGCCATTTCTCAGTATACTCCCGGGCTGTATGCATCCAATTGTAACTTTCTGACTCACCAGCCCAATCTACCGGAAATATTGCGGTATCCCACGGGTCTAAAGAAGCAAAGTATTCGGAAGTTAACTCACCGGTAGCTTCCAACAGTAGTATTAGAACCAACGGACTGATTCGTTTGGTTACTTTAACCCAATCGGCATTGAGTTGATTAAGCCAACCGACTAAATCCTGAAACTTCTGAATCTGAGGTGGTGTCTCATTAAAGTACCGATCTCGCTGAATCGAAAGGGTGCGAATATTTCCATCCAGCAGATGACTGGCAACATCTTTTACCTTCCAATCCTTCGCTATAGTCTGCTTATTCCAATCTTCCGGTTCTAAAGACTTCAAAAGCTCAATCAGTTTATCGTCCAAAGGTTGGAAAAGTAATCGAGTATCTATCGGAATCTTGGATTGCTCCACCATAGGATTGATTCAACTTACCTTCTTTAAATATGCAACGCCCGATTCTCAGTAGCCGCCAAGCTGGCTTCTTTTAGCGCTTCGGTAAACGTAGGATGAGCGTGCGACATGCGAGCAATATCTTCGGCAGAAGCGCGGTACTCCATAGCCACGACGGCTTCGGCAATCATATCAGCCGCCCGGGGACCAATCATGTGTACTCCCAGTATTTCATCGGTTTCGGCATCAGCTAGCACTTTCACTAATCCGTCGGTGTCCATGCTGGCGCGAGCTCGTCCTGAAGCTTTAAAGGGGAAGGAGCCGGATTTATAGTTACGTCCTTCTTCTTTCAACTGCTCTTCAGTATAACCTACGCTAGCCACTTCCGGCCAAGTATACACCACACTCGGAATGAGCAGATAATTTAAGTGGGGCTTTTGTCCAGCAAGTAATTCAGCTACGTATACGCCCTCTTCCTCGGCTTTGTGGGCAAGCATAGGACCTTTGTCAATCACATCACCAATAGCGTAGATGTTATCCAACTTGGTTTTCAGATTATCATCTACTTCAATCTTGCCCTGCTTATTTACCTCTAAGTTGATATTTTCTAAACCTAACCCTTCGGTGTAAGGACGACGACCTACACTGACTAAGCAAATATCCCCTTTCACTTCCACTGCTTCACCTTTGCTATCTTCAGCGGTAATAGTTACTTGACGGCTAGTGCTCTTTACTCCGGTTACTTTGTGCTTTAATCTAAAATCGAAATCTAGCTTTTTCAGTACTTTGGTGAGTTCTTTAGAAAGCGTTTTATCAATAAGCGGAGTGATCCGATCCATATACTCAAATACTGTGATCTTGGAACCCAGTCGGGCATATACTGAACCCAGCTCCAGGCCAATATATCCACCGCCGATAATAATCATATGTTTCGGTACTTTTTGTAACTCCAGAGCTTCGGTGCTGGTAATCACTCGCTTCTTATCAATCTCGATAAAGGGTAAAGAGGAGGGCTTGGAACCGGTAGCTATGATGGTGTTTTTAGAAGTAAAGGTTTCGGTTTTACTGTCGTCCTCCTTTACTTCAATCGTGGTTTTATCTTTGAAAGAGCCCATCCCGTGGTAGACAGTAATCTTATTTTTCTTCATTAAAAAATCAATTCCATCCGTTGTTTGCTTCACCACTCCTCGCTTACGCTCAATCATGCGAGGCATATCCACTTTCAAGTCTTTCAAGTCAATTCCGTGCTCGGTGAAATGCTCTTGGGCATTGTGGAAATGTTCAGTAGAATCCAATAGGGCTTTAGAAGGAATACAGCCTACATTCAGGCAGGTGCCACCTAGCTCATTATACTTTTCTACAATAGCAGTCTTCATACCGAGTTGGGCGCAGCGAATAGCGCATACGTAGCCCCCGGGGCCCGAACCGATTATGGTCACGTCAAAATCCATATCTATTTTTTGGTTTAATGTTGATCACGAATAGCGTCAAAGATAATAAACGAGGATGATTATGCTATGTTTGGAAAGGGTAAACGCACTTTTATTAGCTCTTCTTGCCGTTTAGCTTTTAAAGAACCCGAAGAATTGTGTTATTGCTTCTTAAATTTACTTTCTAGTGTCTGTTTTTTATACTGTCGTTTGACCTTAAAGCCTTCACCAGAATTTTTTCAATCATGCTACTTTTTGGCTATTTTTATGTAAAGACCAGCATGTTATTTTTATTCGTACGATACAGCATTAGTATTCTATTTCTATTATTTAATATCACGCTTTTTGCTCAGGACAAGATAGAGGTAGAACGCGCTATCAGTTCCTCTCAGGTGCCGTCGGCAGCCCGAGCGTGGCTTCATGAAACGTATGCCCATACCTCTCGGCTTCAGTGGTATCTGGAGAGGTCACCGAGCGAAACCAGCTATGAGGCCAAATTGCGGCATCGCAGGGCGTGGCACAGTGTGGAGTTTGATAAAGGCGGTGCGCTTCAGGATGTTGAAATTATTGTCAGGATGCGCAATTTGCCAAAAGCTGCCCATCAGGGGATTGTAGCCTATCTTGATACTACCTATACCAAACACCGCATCCAAAAAATTCAGCAACAGCTCACTGGGCCGCCCGAAGTAGTGCGTGCGGTGGTTCAAGGCGAACCTTCCGAAGAAGTGACGTATCGTTACGAGGTGGAGTTTTACGGTAAGAGTCGCCAAAGTAAAGCCTTGTGGGAAGGGCTGTTTGATGACCAGGGTCAATTGCAGGAGCGAAAAAGAATTGTGCTGCGACCAACCGATAACCTGATGTATTAATGAAGTGGTTACTGCTGGGCACACTGATGTGTCTTTCTCTCCGTACCTTAGCCCAGGAAAACGTGGTTAATACAGGCTTCTTTCCCGAAGCATCCCTTACTGGCTCGGTGAGCGAACGGGTGCAGCTCACCTTCAAGGTAGAGTCGCAGCATCGGAGCTACGACAACCGTGACCCCGAGGGCGAGCGCTGGGAATATTTTCACTATCGTACCGACTTGCAGGGCTTTGTAGCACTGTCACTCAATCCCTTTTGGAAAGCCTCTGCAGGCTACCAGTACCGACTCGAGGGCGGCGATGGAGTCAACACTCATCGTTCTATTCAGCAGATTGCCTATGTTCAGCGACTGATGCGCTCTCGCTTAGGCCACCGTCTGCGTACCGACCAAACCTACCATCCGCGTGAAGCCACCGAACTGCGTGCCCGCTATAGGCTGTCGCTCGAGATTCCTCTCTCTGGCGAATCTATCGACCCAGGTGAATTCTACTTACTGCTGTCCGACGAAGTGATTTATGCTTATCAGGGAGGTGACAATGAACTTGAAAATCGGCTGGTGACTTCTTTGGGGCACTACTTCAGCAGACGGGCGAAGCTGGAAGCGGGGCTAGACTACCGCACCGACCGCTACATTGCGGAGGGTTTTCGTACACGGTTGTGGTTCAAGGTGGGGGGGTACTTTAATTTGTAAGAGATATGGTACGAATTAACTCTCGTTCCAGTTCTTAGCGATTTATACGTTTGGCAAAGAGCTTTACATACGTCTTTTAAACTCCAAGCGGAGGTATTTTCATCAATTGCCGTTCATAGAAGTCAATGACGAAAGTGATAATAACACAATCGGTTTATCTGGCAAAATTCTGTATTTCGCCATTTTCAGCATTTTGCGAACCCTTGAACTTTACGCGAGTAAGCTTGGGGAAGTCATCAATAATATCTGATTTTGATATACCCTTGATCAGCTAGGATAATACGTAATAAGCACTTTATCAAATCTCCAGAAGCAACCGATTGGGGTCTTCAATTAGCTCTTTGATGCGGTACAGAAAACTTACCGACTCGCGCCCATCGACAATTCGGTGATCGTAGGAAAGAGCAATGTACATAATTGGGCGAATCACTACTTCGCCGTTAATCGCTACCGGGCGTTCTACAATATTGTGCATTCCCAGAATAGCGGATTGGGGCTGATTGATGATGGGCGTAGAAAGCATGGAGCCGAAGATACCCCCGTTGGTCAGGGTG
>CAKZPJ010000238.1 GCA_937138955.1 uncultured Flammeovirgaceae bacterium
TCGGTAATGGTCTAAGTGTTGGATTTAGAAAACGAGATTAGACTCAAGCGGGTAACTTTCAATATGTAAAAGAACGGCCGCCTTTTGCGGTACTTTCTAGTATGTTTCTAGGCACGAATATACTATAAACTCAAGAAAGGCTAAAATGATTTCATCCGCTAAATCTTAGTTTTTATTACATGGTAAAAATGAATAGACCAACATGAAGTTTGCGATAGTCTGTCAACCACAGTAGTAATTTCTAAGAAGTAAATCAACTTTTATTTCGCCACCAACTCCTTAGCCCATTCAAGTAGAATATCGCTAATCCGCTCGTCCCACTCACCGGGTTTACCCAAATAGGAGTCGGTAGGCGTCTCGTGAATTGTGTTCCAGTGATCGAGGCCGGGAAATTGATAAAGCTCATGATCCTGGTGTCCGTTCTTCTTCAATACCTGAATAATTATCTCATTATCGTAAGCCGACATAATCCAGTCGTTAGTACCCCGCATAATCCGTAGTGGAGCTTTTAGTTCTTCCCAGGCTCCCGCTAGGTTATAATCCTGCAACTGCTGATAGTAGGCTAGCGGACGACCATACATATGGGCTGGAGCGTGATAATTATACTCGGCTAAAGCTGGATAATCATTGATGACTTCAGCGTAAGTTTTCTTCTTCATAAGCATACCGTAGTAGAGGGGAATATAGTAGGTGTTCATTTTACGGGCAATCTCTATTTCCGAATCACCTTCCATTTGGCGAATGCGCCGTTCAATTTCCAGCATATGTTCGTACCAAGTCTTAAAGAAAGTGCCGTCGGAAATTACTCCTTTCAAATTAAACTCATTCGCCAGGGTAGGAGCAATGGCGCTGCCCATGCTGGAACCGTAAATAATTATTTGAGTAGTATCGACGTAAGACTTTTGCTTCAGCGCTTGTAATGCTGCCCGATACCCCGCCATTTCGGTCAGGAAATCAGTTTGGGAACAATCGCCCTCACTGTCGCCCACCCCAACTTTTTCCACGCGCATCACTACCATATCAGTTTCTTCCACCAGTGCCCGAATTACTTTTGACCAATTATATGTAGCTGTAGGTGATAATTCCAGGGTAGAACAGCTCAATCCTCCAATGAAGAACATCGCGGGAAGTTTGCCCTCACGTTGAGGTTTAGTAACAATAACCCGCTGGCGAAGCCCGTAATCGTTTAGTACTGATTCGTAGTAAGTATCTAATCCGGCGTGCTGCTCTCGTGGTCGCCCAACTAGATTTGCCGTAAACGTTTTCTCTTCAGCGTCGCGTTTAATAAGTAGTTGAGTGGGTTCGTTCGCTCGCAGGGAATAAGTGATTTCAGTCCAAGCTTCGGAATCTTGCGCTAACTTTCCATTTACCCGGATAATTTTATCACCCGCTTGTATGCCCATCTTTTCTAGCGGTGAGTCAGGTTCTACACTTTGAACAATTGCTCCGGGAGCAGTTTCGTCTGGATAGTTGATGCGGGCTTGCCAACTAGCTCTTTGTCCCAGGTCTTGGCTATGAGCAAACGTGGTAAAAAGTAAAGTGGTAACGAGGTAAGAAAAGAAATGATTCATACGTTTTTCGGGCAAGCATACGCAATTATCACCCGCTTTGGGGGCTTTTTATGTCAATGAAGCGTATTTTTATGCGATCATCCCTATATTCAGGACATGAGTATTGAGCACTCGAGAAGCTATCATTTATTTGATTCGCGCATACTGACTCACGTGTTGTTTTGGCTGGGCTACTTTATTAGCTTTGGCCTTATCTGGAGTCGTGATGGTAATTATTATGATTCGTTTTTACTAGAGTTTGTTCTGCTACCGCTGCGTATTTCCGCCGTCTACCTGACCATTTACGTATTGATTCCCCGCAGCTTACTTCAAGAGAAATATCTTCGTTTCGCACTTCAGTACGGATTGCTGGTGCTAGTATGTGGTATACTACAACGAGTCATCAGTCATTATTTCTATGATGGTAATACCGGCTGGACAATCAGCGAATTACTGGCACTTTGGCCAATTATGCGAGCCGTGATCCTGATTAACTCAACAGTATTATTCGTATCCGCCTTCAAAATTCTGACCCTTTATTTGGAAGAGCGACGAAAGAATCAAGCGTTCTCTACTCAGCCAGTTATCGAGATTAAAGCTGATAAGCGAATATTTCGCCTACAACCGGAGCAGATAATGTTTATTGAGGGAATGGGCAATTACGTTACCTACCATACTACCGATCAACAAAAGCTTATTCGCTACTCTAGTCTTAAGCAAGCGTTGAACGAACTACCATCCGATTTTGTACGGATTCATAAGTCGTATATTGTGAATAAGCAACACGTGCGCTCGTACAATACCGAAGACGTTGAAATTGGTGAACAGTTCCTACCAATTGGTAAATCAGTAGATGCTGTTTTGTAGCCAGTAAAGAAAAGATGATATTGGGTGTTAGAGGTTGGGAATTAGGTTTTGGTAGCCTATATCCAAAATTCTGTGTTCAGAGATGTTTTCCAGCGATAGATTTCGGATATTCACCTCCTAATCCCCAAAATCCAATCCCTAGCTTCTATGACTATAGACCCCAGCAAAATTCGCTTAATTGTTTTGGATGTAGATGGCACCCTCACCGATGGCGGTATTTATATTACTGAAAAAGGCGACGCTTTTAAAAAATATAATGCGAAAGATGGTATGGCCATTAAGCGGCTCAATCGTCAAGGTATGCCAGTAGCATTTATCAGTGCTAGCCATAGTACTCAGATTGTGGAGCGTCGTGCTCAAATGCTGGGAGTAGAATATTGCTACGTTGGTAACGAACCCAAAACACAGATACTGGAAGGCTGGATGGAGACGTTAGGAATAACGTATCCTGAAATTCTTTTTATGGGCGATGATATTAACGATCGCGAAGTAATGCAAAAGGTGGGTATCTCGGCTTGCCCAGCGGACGCTTCCCCGGCTATCCGCGAGATAGCTGATGTTATTTTGGAACGCCGGGGGGGAGATGCCTGTTTTCGAGAATTAGTAGACCGTTACTTTCCAATTAGCTAACGCATGAGTTTTGTCTATCCGTCATTTTTGTGGGGTTTACTGGCACTGGCTATTCCGATTATTATCCATCTGTTTAATTTTCGGCGCACCAAAAAAATATACTTCAGCAACAATCAGTTCCTGAAAAATGTCAAGGAGACGACTACTTCTAAGCTGAAAGTTAAGCATCTGCTCATTTTATTAGCCCGTTTAGCTTTTATAGTTTTTCTGGTGCTGACCTTTGCCCAACCTTATTTGCCCGGAGAAAACGAAGAAGAAACCGGAACGGGCGAAAACCCCTTGGTTTATCTCTATTTGGATAACTCACTCAGTATGTCGTCCGAATTGGAGAGCGGAGTGCGTGGTATCGATCAGGGAGTGAGTTTTGTAGATGAAATAGCCACGTATTATCCACGCAGTGCTCAGTATAAACTACTGACGAATGGCTTCGGTAGTTTTTCTCGCGTACCCAAAAGCAGTGAGGGGTTGATCGATTTGGTAGCGGATGTTTCTCTGACCGGAGTAGCCCGTAACCTGGACGAAGTGTTGCAGAAAATTCAAAGCGACGTGCAGTTAATGGGTATGCAGGGCAGCGAAGTAGAGCGAGCGGATGTATATCTAATCTCGGATTTTCAAAAGTCAACAATCGGTGAAATACAAGGGGGTAAGCTGGGTGAAGATACCACTCTGCAAGTGAATTTGGTTCCGGTGCAATCCTCGTATCGGCATAATGTATTCGTGGACTCAATGTACTTGGCTAATCCATTTATGATGGCTGGGCAAGCTAACGAACTAGCGGTAGCTCTGCGAAACGAGGGGAATGAATCGGTAGAAAACCTTATTGTTCGCCTGCTGATTAATGAACAGCAAGTAGGTAGTGGCAGCGTTGATATCAATGCTTACGCTTCTGGTACGGTTAATTTTCCGCTTAACTTTCCACTGGAACAGCAGAACCAGTGTCGGATTGTCTTTGAGGATTATCCCGTCACTTTTGATAATGAGTTTTTCTTCACTCTTAACCTGGGCGATAAAATCAACGTTCTGGAGATCACCTCTAATTTGGCGGCTAACCGGATGAATAGTGCGACGAACGTAGCCCGGGTTTACGCTAATGAAAGTGTCTTCAATTTCCAATCCTTCAGTATCGATAATTTGGATTATAGCCTATTAGATAATACCAATCTGTTGATTTTAAATGAGATAGAAGGAGGGAATCAAAATGCCTCAGTGCTATTGCCTTATATCCGCGACTTTCTGGAAGACGAAGGGCACATGGTATTTATTCTGCCCTCGAGTGGCGATGTCTCTTTTCTTGGAGAAGTTACTCAAAACACATCGTTAGCCGCTCAACGTCAGACCTACACCGATTCCACTGGTATACGCACGATTACCCTAGAGAATCCTGATCTGGCGAACCCTTTCTTCGATAATATGTTTGAGGGGCAGGCTGATAATTTTGATATGCCGTTCGCCGTGCCGTTGGTAAATCATAATCTGCCAGGAAACTCGCTGCTAAGTTATAAAACTGGCGATCCCTACTTGCTCTCGCTGCGAACGCCCTTTACTTCGGGCGATCAGGTTTTTGTATTTAGTACTCCGTTGCGTCAGGAGTTTACCAGTCTGTATCGTCACGCGATTTTTGTACCAGTAATGTATCGGTTGGCTTCCATGAGCAAATCGCTAGACGTGCCGCTGTACTACCCAATGAACGAAAACACCATTACCTTAGAAGCATCGCGCTTACTAGACTCGACCACTCGGGAAGCTAGTGGCCCACGCTATTTATACAAATTACGCCGCGATGAGCAAGAGTTGATTCCAACGCAGCGGGTAGTAAACGGTCGTTTATTGATGGAAGTACCCCAAAATGTGATCGAAGCTGGTTTTTACGAACTGGTGCGTACTGAGGAAGCTGCTAACGCGGATGATAATGCGGTAGGACTGCTCTCGCTCTCTTTTAATAATACCGAGTCGGAGTCGTTAGTAGAACCCTATACCATTGACGAACTTCAGCAGCAAATAGAGGGCGTGGAAAACGTTTCGTTATATGAAGCCAATGATGTAGAAGGTTTCACCGCACTGATGCAATCTAAAAACGATCAGGTTGCTCTGTGGAAGTATGCCTTATTGTTAGCACTAGCCTGTCTGTTAGCCGAGATTCTGCTGATTCGTTTTCTTTAGGTACTAGACGACAATCTACGGTTCATAGATGTTTACAGCTAGTAATTTAAATGAATATTACGGTTGAGAGCTACCGACTGCGGCCTATCAACTGTAGACTATTACTAATAAACTATTACCTTTGTCCGCAGTCATTAATCATCTTATGAACGTCTGGTTAAAGTCCGTCACCCTTCTCGAGCCTTCTTCCCCATTTCATCAGCAACGAGTTCATTTATTTATTCAGAACGGAGTAATTGCCCGACTGGAAGCAGCTGGCGATACTGATCCCGATATTCAGGCGGATCGTGTGATCGAATTGGCGGAGCCGTGCGTGATGGTTCGGCCGCCTTATACCCCAGAAGGTTTACTTGCTGCCCTGCCAGCGGAGCAACGTAACGCCTGGCTCTCCCGTTTTA
>CAKZPJ010000239.1 GCA_937138955.1 uncultured Flammeovirgaceae bacterium
AGAGCAGCTTCGGGAAAATGTGACCGCCTTAGAGAAGTCAAATGCTGAACTAGATCAATTTGTCTATAGTACCT
Source organism: uncultured Flammeovirgaceae bacterium (assembly GCA_937138955.1). Lineage (GTDB taxonomy): Bacteria > Bacteroidota > Bacteroidia > Cytophagales > Cyclobacteriaceae > Tunicatimonas. The sequence goes on from CAKZPJ010000239.1 coordinate 75, forward strand.
CGCACAATTTACGAGCACCACTTGCTTCAGTACTAGGTCTTGTTTCATTACTAGAAGGAGATGGTAATACCGATGAGCGTGAACAGTACTTGCGACTTGTTGAGAGCAGTATCCATCAGCTAGACACAACTATCCAAGAAATTATCGACTACTCCCGCAATTCCCGTATTAATATTAGTGCCGAACCCATTCATTTCCAGCATATTATTGCTAATGTACTGGATGGACTCTATTTTTTGCGTAACACCATTAATATTGAGATTAAACTGAATATTGCCGGTAATTTGGTTTTTTTCTCTGATGCATCGCGCATACGAATGATTCTCAATAATTTGCTCTCTAACGCCATTAAGTACTTTAACCCATATGTTGAACAACCCTGCGTAATGATTTCTATTCAACCACACCGCCAAGGAGTAGAGCTAGTGGTAGAAGATAATGGGATCGGTATACCAAAAGAAATCCAAAATAGGGTATTTGATATGTTCTTTAGAGCGACTAGCCATACCAATGGATCAGGATTAGGATTGTATATTGTGCAAGAAGCAACGCACTTGTTAGGTGGAGAGGTTTCTCTTACCTCTAAGAAAGGAGAAGGAACTATGTTTACATTATACTTACCGTCAGTAAAGGAGAGGGAGAAAGAATTGTTAAGTTCTAAGTAATTAAATTGTATTACCCGCAATTTGATACTCACATCTGGTATGGATGAATGTTCAGCTACTAACCCCTTTTGATGATAGGTAAAGAGAAAATAAATCCACTTATAAAGATAATCTCAGGGAATTGCGCTAAGGCCACCAATTACTAATACGGCTCCTTCTATATTTTCTAGGTAGCGAGCTACTTGCTTCAGGTGCTGATTGTGTTTAGTGTATTGTTTCATACTACGACGAGACGATAAAGCGTGAGTAGCGATAAAATGAACGCTAGTATCGGGTAGTAATACATTACCTGTTAGGTTGGGGTTGCCTCCCCAGTAATAAGTAGTAAAGTCTTCTACCGGATATTTAGAAAATACTGCCACACCCGTAGGTCCATGCTCAGTATTGTAAGCATCGTGGTAATAAGGATATTCGTCTTTCAATCGGGTAGTTAATTCGTTCGTTAGCAAACTATCTACCTCCTGAAAAGACAATAGGTCAGCTTGAGCATCTTTAGCCTTCCGGACTATTCCATCGTACATAAAATCACTTTCTGACACATCGAAGTGGGCTAAACGAAATATACTTTCCTTAAACTTGTATTCTTGAGTATGGGAAATATTTGGAAGTGAAGCTAGATATACCAATAGTATGGAAGTCCCTATCAAAAAGGAAGTTGCTAACTTTCTCTGTTGCCACACAAACAATACAATGGCGGCGAGTCCACACAACAGCATAGCGAAAAGGGAAAAAGATTGAACGGCGTCAGTTAGATCAATACGGGTGGGAAGGATGAATAGTATGGACGAGATCAGTATAACTACTAAAATGATATTTTTTGAAAATTTCACCACTTGCTTAGATAGGTTGCTGAACAAAACGATATTCTACTATAAATTTTGCTCAAAAATAATACCGCAAGCGAATATAGTTAGGTATTACTCAAATTTATTAAAGTAATACTATTTTTAATAGATACAGTTAAAAACTGCCCCGAAAAATGGATAAAACAAGTCTGCAACCTATTGCTATAACATATTACTATTTCCGCAAAGTGTGGCAAAAGTCAACAGTTGATATAAATTAAAGTAAAACCACCCCCCATGCTGTAGGCGGTGGAAAAAAGGATCATACAAACTTTAGCACCTCTTTGGCTTTACGCTGTGCCTCTCGAGGGAATACCAATAACGATTCTCGCACGATCAAAGAGAGCTTTTTTATAGCACTTTTATTCGCTGAAACTCGAAGCTGACGACGAGATAAACCCTGTCCCGCCATCGCGTAGTAACCTTTGGTAATGTAACCAACTCGCAAGGTCAAAAAAGCATTTCCGGTGCCTTGCAGAATAGAAGAAGATAGAGTACCTAACCCAGGTATAACGCCTAAGAAGCCTCGGCTAATCTGCGGAAATATCTCGGCCAACTGAGTATCTTCAATTCCATCGGCAATCAGAGCTGCCGCCAACACTTTTGTATAGGTTTTAATCAACTGTCCGTAAGTAGGGCGGTAACCGTAATTACGAACCAATTCTTTCATCATACGGAAATTAATCATTAGTACCAAAATGGCATCTAGTCGGCCGTTTTGCGATAAGGCAGTAGAGATAAAGACCTGCTTGGCGTGTCGATGAACAATATCATCCATCCGATCGAGCCGACCATCAAAAATTCTTCCTAAAGCTTCAGAAGGGTCTTGACCGCTTTTAAGTAAACGGTTCAGTTCATTCTTTTCAGCTAGTTCCAGTTGCCCCTGCCCAATCAATTGTTTAGCTACTTTACGCGCTGCCTTAGAACCAGGATCGCTCATATCTTCATCCAAGAACTGCCCAGCCTTGATTTCGGGCAACGTAAATACACTAAGCAACGGACGAACCAGTAGGAAAAAAAGCAATAGAACCGTTACTCCGTAAAAAGCATAGCTCAGATAGGGGTGAATTTCCGCAATATTATCGCCAATGGTAAGAATATTACCAATGATAATCAGCAGTAGTACAAAGAGGACGCCGCTACCCAGCAATCCCCAGAATAATATATTTTTATTTCTCATAGTTAAGAGGTTGGTTATCAGCGATTAAAGGCATATAAAAATTACCTAAAGTCCTATGATAAGACAGATTGATACCTAAATAAGTTGCATTGATATGATGATTTATAGGTAAAACGAACAAATCACCGTCAATAATCTTATAGATTGCCACATCTTTTTTAACTAACAATATCTATGTCCGCACTTTCTCGTTTTATTAGCAGTATTAATCCCTACACGCTGCTGATATTAGGGTACATTTCTTTAATGATTGTAGGCTCTATTCTTCTGTCTTTGCCGTTTGTACACGAAGTACCAGTTTCATTTTTGGATGCGCTATTTACTTCTATTTCTGCTGTATCTACCACCGGACTGATTACGGTCAGCATGCCCGATAGCTACAACTTAGCCGGTGAGATTATTATTATTATCTTGATTCAAATTGGTGGAATCGGTTATATGTCATTGGCTTCGTTTGTTGTGTTAGCCAGCCGTAAGAAAATCTCTACATTAAGTGAGAGTCTTATAAAAACCGATTTTAGCCTTCCCGAAGGTTTCTCAATTATTGACTTTATTCGTAGCGTAGTCATCTTTGCTTTTAGTATTGAGGCAGTTGGGGCGATCATTCTCTTTATTCTATTTTGGCAAGCCAATACCCCCGATGCATTGTGGCAAGCTATTTTTCATAGTATCTCAGCATTTTGTACTGCGGGATTCAGCTTGTTCAACAATAGCCTGGAAGATTTTAAGTTCAATTTCTGGATTAACCTCGTTATTACTTTATTGGCTTTGGGTGGGTCAATTGGTTTTATTGTATTCTCAGATATTTATTTGAGGATTACTGGTAGAAAGGAACACCTTACTTTCACCAGCCGGATTATTCTTAGATTTACATTGGTATTCGTCTCAATAGGTTCGTTTATCGTTTTTCTTACTGAGAGTCAATTCGGCGATTATAGCCCGGAGAACAGTCTGTTGGTATCAATTTTTCAGGTGATGACCGCTTCTACCACCGTGGGTTTTAATACCTATGCTATCGGCGATTTATCCAGTGGGGTGCTGTTTTTAATTATTATAATGATGCTATCGGGTGCTTCTCCCTCGGGTACGGGCGGGGGTATTAAATCTACTACTATTACAGCTTTATACGCGGTAATGGTGGGTACATTCCGCAGTCAGGAAAGCATTACTTTCGCAGGACGAACCATACCGCCCGATAAGGTAAGGCTAGCGGCCACCAATTTCTTCTTCTATATTATTGTATTAGGTACTGGTATCTTCCTTCTAAGCTTAATAGAAGAACACCCTATCTTTGAAATTATCTTCGAAGCTACCTCTGCTTTGGGAACCGTAGGGTTAAG
>CAKZPJ010000240.1 GCA_937138955.1 uncultured Flammeovirgaceae bacterium
CTTACGCCTCTCTTACACCCTTCTACTAAAACAGGATTGCAAAGGTAAGAAATGAAAATGGACTTGCAAGTTATCCATCGAAAAAGTGTGAATTATTTTAGCTTAACTTTCTTTCCTTTTTGAAAGGATATACAGAACTGTATTTCTTCGCTTTTGGTTCTACGTCTTCTAAAAAAATAAAAAAAAGGGTTGCGAGAGGCAACCCTTTAGGAACAAAAGTATCGCTAGTTTAGCGACTAGCTAACCGTTCGGCTTCGCCAAATAGCTTTAATGCTTTTTGTAGAACTTGATTTCGTTCGTTGAATATGGGAAATGCTCCATCGTTGCCCCAAATGCTACGAGCGATTAGTCCCTTTACTCGGTTTTTGATAAGACTTTTTGCCTCGCCTATTTCCTCGTCATCAATCTTTTCACCATTCTTGCGCGCAATATCAAACAGCTCTCCTATCATCTCATCTGTTACCTGGAAGCTGCTGATATACTCCTGAAGCTCCATGTTCTCTAGCTCTTTCTTATTGTTTTCGTAGTAGAGAAGAGTATACTCACGAATAGCATTGGTATTATAGAGCTTGCCTAATGAGGCATTCCCAATGTTCGATGTATCTAGCGGCACAAAGAAATCAGGCATAATTCCACCGCCTCCGTACACGAGCCTTCCTTTATTGATAGTCTCGTACTTGAGTGAATCATCAAAGTGAATACTATCTGCGCTGAACAATTCTCCGTGTTCATAACGATGACGTACATCTTGGCTATATTCGGCTGCTCCCTCTTCATAAGGCTTCTGAATAGAACGTCCGCTTGGAGTATAATAACGCGATATAGTTAACCGTAGCTCTGAACCATCATCTAGTGGAATTGGCATTTGAACTAACCCTTTGCCGAACGACCGTCTTCCTACGATTAGTGCTCGGTCATTATCTTGCAGGGCTCCAGCCACAATCTCAGAGGCCGAAGCACTTCCTTCATTGATTAATACGATGATCGGTTGACTCTCAAATAATCCTTCACGGTAAGCTCGAGCCTGTGAGTTATAACGGGGCTGTTTACCTTCGGTATACACAATCATAGCATCATCTTTCAAGAACTCATCAGCCATATTAATTGCCCGATCCATGTAACCGCCAGGGTTATCTTGTAAGTCTAAGATGAGCTTCTTCATTCCTTGCGATCTTAGCTCGGAAAGTGCTTCGCGGAATTCATCGTAGGTAGTTGCCTGAAAGCGACTTACTTTAATGTAGCCTACTTCACTATCTACCATATAGCTGGCGTCTACTGATTCTTGAGGAATTTTATCGCGAATAATCGTGAAATCCCTTAAGTCTTTCGCTCCCTTACGCTTAATTCCCACTTTTACTTCCGTACCTTTCTTACCTCGTAGTAGCTTAAAAACATCGCGATTATCAATACCCGTACCAGCCACTACTTCACCATCTACTTTCACAATTTTATCGCCGCTTTGCAAACCAACTGCTTCGGATGGACCGCCACTGAGGGGTGCTACCACGTAGATGGTATCTTTGATAATATTGAACTCTATTCCAATCCCTTCAAACTCACCTTCTAGCTGTGACTTGGCTAACTCTAGTTCTTTGGCAGGAATATATACTGAATGTGGATCTAGTTTTTCTAGCATACGACTAATAGCAGTTTCTACCAGATCGTCGGTATCTACTTTATCTACATAATCGCGTTGAACGTAGGTAAGAATCTCTTTGAACTTTAAATACCCACTGATAATATCATTCTTAGCTCCATCGCCATCGGCCATTGTGGCTCCGATAAGGATCCCGGCAGCTACAGCAATAGTAAGTAGGATTGGGAGACGAATTTGAAATTTTGAATTGCTGGTTTTACTCACGGCTCTTCATTTAATAATATATAGATAATAATTTGGGGTTGATTGATATTTGGGGCTGTTTAGAAAAAATAGTGGAGGTCAATATAGCGATTTGCGTACTAAAATAACATAAATGGGTGGCTTTCGTTCTTCAAAGTTGAATATAATGTTACAATCTGCTAATTTTATATATTTAAAACGATAGATTATTCCCGATATTGGAACAGATGAATATTCATACGCACAAACGTATTGTTGAGTTGGTTGACGAGAATTATGCTTATGCGTCTGTTCTCTATTACTTTGGTATTAAGTTCTATGATTACGACGAAAAAACGTTGGAGCAAGTCTGTCGTGAGAGAGGACTTAATGTTTGCGAAGTAATTCAAGACCTGGAAGCAATATACGAACAAAACGAAGATCAGGTAATAGGTCTGTCAGCTCTTCCGGTTGATGTTATTATAGCCTATCTAAAACATACCCACTTTCAGTTTATTAAAACGCGACTTCCGTATCTCAGCAAACTAATTCATCACCTCCCAACTCATCAGTACCCCAACGTTGTAGAAGATCTTCAGTTTGTTTTCCCCTTGTTTGTAGAAGATATTATTCATCATATCTACGAAGAAGAAGACGATTTTTTCTCTTACGTTCTAGATTTACAGTCCGCTTATCATACCGAAAAACCTAGCTCGGGTCTATACTTGGATATGGAAAAACGCTCCATTCAGGAGTTTGCCATACACCACGATATAGATGATGATGAGATGGAGGGTATTCGGCAGATTACCAACGATTATACAACTGAAAATATTGATAGCCTGCACCTGCGCGTAGTATACGCCGAGCTGCAAAAATTTGAGCGTGAGCTGTGTATCCACGCTAGTGTGGAAAACGAAATCTTATTTCCAAAAGCTTTGATGCTAGAGAAGCGAGTACAGAAAATTATGCGATCTAAGATTCGCCTCAATTAACTAATATGGGCCGTTTGGTAGGAGTCGATTACGGTTTAAAGCGAGTAGGTTTAGCTGTTACCGATCCGCTTCGTATTATTGCCACCCCACTAGAAACCGTAGCAGCTTCACAGGTTATTACATTCCTTAAAGAATATTGCCAAAAAGAAGAAGTGGATGCTTTTGTAGTAGGGTTACCTAAAAGATTAGATAATACCGACACTCATGCTACCAAGCCTACGCAAAGCTTTGTTAAACAACTACAAAAACAATTTTCTCAGCCGATTTACTGGGAAGACGAACGCTTTACTTCTAAAATGGCTTTAGATGCTATGATTGCTGCCGGAACTACCAAGAAATACCGACGGCAAAAAGGAAATATCGATAAAGTAAGTGCCACTATTATTTTGCAATCGTATTTAGAGAAAGCATGATTTATCCTGTAGTACTGTACGGCGATCCCGTACTGAAAAAACCAGCCGAAACCGTTGACTTTGAGCAAATTGATGTGAAGCAACTGAGCGAAGATATGTTCGAGACCATGTATCAGGCTAGTGGAGTAGGGTTAGCTGCCCCTCAGATTGGCAAGAGCCTTCGGATGTTCATTATTGACAGCACTCCGCTAGACGAAGACGAAGGAAATGAAGGTATCCGGCGAGTATTCGTTAACCCAGAGATTACAGAAACAGAGGGAGACGACTGGGCTTTTGAGGAAGGTTGCCTAAGTATTCCGAACGTACGCGCCGAGGTTCAGCGACCACCTAAACTCACTATTCAGTATCAGGATGAAACCGGGCAGGA
>CAKZPJ010000241.1 GCA_937138955.1 uncultured Flammeovirgaceae bacterium
CGTAGTACAAAATAGGTAATGTACCAATCCCGGTATGTGCTCCGTAAGCCGTAGAAAATGAACCCGCTGAACCAATTACGTCGGCAATCAACATAGAGGTATTGAAGTTCATACCTAAGCCGCCGTACTGCTCGGGAATGGCTACACCTAATAATCCCAACTCACCGGCTTTGTCCAACAGCGATGGCATAAAGCCTTCTTCCATACTGTCCATCCGCTCTACGTTAGGAGCAATTTCTTTATCGATAAAATCTTGGGTGGCTTCCGCCATCATTTTTTGTTCTTCGCTAAACTCTTCAGGAATGAAGATGTCTTGAGCTTTAGTTTCTTTCACCAGAAACTCGCCTCCTTTAATTACTTGTTTTTGCTCTAGGGTTTCCATACTTGTTATATTTTGACTTTATATACTATAATTACCTCGCCTCTTCTGTGCGAAATACTCGTTATGCATAACAAATATACGGATATTCTCTAAAAAAGGTATGCATGCATACCTTTTTTAGAGAAATTTAAAAGCTTTTCTCAAGTAAAGCTAAAGGGTATAAATATCAATCTCTTGGAATTGAGCTGGTTTTTATCTCAAAAGTTGTAACTTAATATAAGTTCCAGTAGCCGAATTTTGAATGAGCGATTAACACTTTGAGTGGCTCTCGATAGGTAGGTAGACATTTTCTGTATAGGATATTGAATAAAGAAGGTTACTTCTAAGCGGGTAATGCTACTAACATATACTACCCAACCTACCTACGTATGAAATTACGTCGCTCTGTTTCTCGCCGTACCTATATTGTCAGTTTGACACTGTTTACACTGGCTGCACTTTTTAGTTACTATTTCCTCGCTTTTTTACCTCAAAAGGAGAACCAACTTATTGCTCAGCGAGTGAGGGCTTTGGATCGGGTTGGTGAGAATTTCCAAGAGAAATTTGCTGTTTTCAACAAGAATATCCTTCAGGGTATTGACGATAGTCTTTATACTGCTTTCATTGAAACTGAACAAGGTAAACAAGAGATACTTGACCGTATTAAATCGTTAGAAGGCGATTCTAAAGCGTCATTTCTACAAAGGGATAGTATCTTGAACCACCTTGAAGAGAAGCTTTTAGTGGCAAATAATGCTCTTAGAAAAGCGGAAAAAGAGCTCAAAACTAATAGAGATTCAACGAGCCGAGCTAATCAGCACATTAAGCTTATTGAGAAATCTGATTTGGATAATAAAAGTATTCGCTTTAGGAAGCTTTTTACAACATCTTTTGCATCATTTTTCTCACCGCTCAGATTGTCCGAAAGCTTTGATGGCTACATCGTTTATCGCGATACCGTATTGATTCATCAAGACATTCCGGGGGAGATTATTCGGGTTCCAGCCCAGCTATACACCGAGCTAGACCAAGGTGAACAAAAGGGTCGGTTTGCACGCCATAACTTGGAGTCGCGAACCCCGGAACGGTACGAAACCCCGCGGGTTTACGAAGCCGGAACCCAAGTCCAGCTAGCCTCTATCAATTATCGATTATTCTGCTCTGACTTTGCTACCGATGATGGCTACAGCACTACCCGATGGACCATCTACGGATTGGTAACCAAGGATACGTTTGATGCCGAAAAAAAGCGTATTCCGTTTTTAAGTATTATCCTGCTCTCGCTGAGCTTGCTGCTCTTACTATTCTCAATGCCACTGATGAAGCTATTCTTCATGAGCCCAATTGAGCGACTGCACCGCACAGATGCATTACTAACCCCGCCCACTTTTATTGTTTGCTCAGCTATCACTATGCTCATCATTCTGATTACGGGTAAATATTATTTGAGCGATATTCCAAAAGTAGATAATCGCTTGGAAGAACTGGCTGGCGATATTTCACGTAATTTTAAAGATGAAACCCAGAGCATATATCATCTTGCCAAAGAATCAGAACGGTGTGCATCTCGTTCATCATCGCCAGCATCAAAGAGTGTCGTAGAGCATGGCTCTAGCCTCTGTAATCTTGAAGTTTACCCGTATCTACGTAACATCTACTGGTTAGATCAGGCAGGAAAGCTAAGGTTTGAATATTCAATGTTAAATCTGAAAGATCAAGAATATACAGAAGAAGATACACCGAATTATAAAGACAGAGAGTACTTTCAAGTGCCTCGTCGGGGCGAGGGATTTAAACTTCTGGGCAACGACAGCACATTCTATCTGCAATCGCTGGTGTCTTGGACGACGGGTGAACCCATCAGTGTGTTTTCAGTACCAATAGACTCATCTACCAAAGAAATTATTCCCCGAGGGAATCAGCAGTCCGAGGTGTTAGCTATCTCTACGGTACTGCATTCGCTAACTGACCCAGTGCTGCCCCCCGGCTACAGTTTTCATATTATGGATGAACAGGGGCAAGTACTCTATCACGCTAATCAGGAGAAGAACCTTCAAGAAAACTTTTTAGAAGAAGTAGATCAAAAGCAGTTTTTAATAGCGGCAATGGCTAGCCGAACCGAAACTACTGATGATGCACTGTATTACAACCATAGTTACCGAACGCATTTACAACCTATTGGTGGCATGCCCTGGTATCTAGTAACTACCTACGATAAACAATACTTAGAAGGTCCGTATCAGCACATATTGTCTTTTTGTATTCTAGGAATTATACTGATCTCAATTACTTCCGCGCTACAGTTTCTCTCAATCAGTATTATTTACCACCGACCTTCTAAACTAAAACACAAACTACTCACTTTTCGGTGGCTATGGCCTTATTCAAATATTAAGACTAAATCATCAGACAATGATGCCAGCTCCGATGAGGAATCACAAATTCATCACTATCGTATTATCTCTCTCCTTAATCTTACTTATGCAGCAATACTAATAGTTTACCATTCATTTGGTAAGACTTCGCTATCCGAAATGGTCACCACCTTCTTAGTAGCTATTGTCTTTTCCTACGCAGCTACCTTTGCTTTACTTCAGCGAGTACGAGACCGACGCTACCTGGGGGCTCTGGCAATTTCGCTAGTAATTTCAGTAGTTATAGCACTACTTAGCTTCTTATTTATTTCTGGAGAAATACGATTGAATTTTCATCTGGCTTTCTGGCTGGTAGCTTTAACAATAGTCTTAGGATTTGTAAGTAGAGTTACCACTAAAATTCTGGTCAACCACCAGCAAAACGATCAAGCTAGCAAACGTCTTAAAAAGCAGGATAGCGATTCAGAAAAATCGGAAGGCGGGTGGAAAAATCTGCTTAAATTGCTTGATGGCGTACCGGGGGAGGTTGCCATTACCTCGCTATTGGTTATAACATTATTGTTAATAATATTTATCAACACTGGGCTGATTTCACTGAATTATAATGATGTACTACTCAAGCAAATCTTTGTATGGGCTATTCTTTATCTGTTGGCACTACTAACCTGTATTGTAGGTAGTAATCGCTCATTGCTTACTTCAAATATTAGTCAGAAAACCATCGCTACCTCTTCTCCTGAAGCTAGTGGACCATCAATACCTACATTTCAGAAGTATCTGCGAAAAGCAGTCAATAGCTTTAACTGGCTACCAAAATCTCATAGTTACTGCTCCATGATTTTCTCCTACCTCCTACTTAGCAGTTTTATCTTCGTTTTTTTTCTCTTTAGTAAAACTTATGACTACGAAAAACGAATCTGGAGTAAGTATGGCCTCTACCACATAAGTCAAAAACTGGACGAAAAGGAGGGAAAGCTAAGGCAACTCTATAGAATTGATAATCCGGAATATGACCTAGTCAATAGTGCTTATCCGCGATATGATTCTACTAAGAATAAAGCTCTGTACTATCGATCTTTAGGCGTTTCTGATAATCTAGATAATAAAGTGCCTTCTGGTGCTTATTCTAATATCATCGAGACAGAGTTTGATAGGTTTATTGTTGAAACCCGCCCAACTATTACTGAGCTATCTACCCTAACCAATGGCTTTGTAAAGCAAAAAGGGAAAGGTTGGAACACTGTTAAAAGTGATTCTCTCAACTCCCTTCTTGGTATTTCAGTTGAAAACAATGCCTATTTCTCTGGTTCTGACCAACTTATTTTAGCCGCTACTCCTCTCCAGTTTTTAGGTTCATCGCTATTTAGACTATCACTAAAATATCTGCTTCTGTTGCTTATAATAATTATGCTACTAGGAGTTACTTACCGACTGCTCCGGTTTGGCATATTCCGGTTGTTTGGCATGCAAATATTTCATTTTCGGGAAGTTATTCAGGTAGACGATGAACTTATGAAAAGTGAGAGAGATGGAAATAGAGACCCTAAGGAGCAAAATATACAATCGCCCCATCGATTTGTAATTTCCATGCCTTTTGCTGGAGCAAAAGAATTATACGGTTCAGAGAATGATGATGAACAAAAAAAGGGCAGCGAAAAATACGTTAGAATAGATTTTTCTTGGGTATTAGAAGAAAACTTCTACCCCAGTGTAATGGAAGAAGTGCTTCAGAAAAAAGAGGAAAACGTAGTATTAGAACACTTTAGCTACGGTATTGAGGATCATGTTACCAATCAGCGTCGCCTGACTTTATTAGAGATTTTATTAGCCAATAAGAATCGGGTAACCATTATTTCTAAACTTACTCCCATGCAGCTTACGGCCAAGTTTGAAGAGATTGTTGAAAGCGCGGCCAACCCTCGTGACGTGGAAGAGCTAGAAACTCGGGTCTCGCGTTGGAAAGATATTCTATCCAGTTTTGTAAAATTGTATTATTCTGATTTAGTGTGCAAGCGCAACCGCGAACGCCTGGCAGAACAGGCCTCGATGGAAGATTTTATCTACTACGAAATGAGTGTTAACAAGCCGTACTTTCAACGTATGGATGGCACTTTGGTGAGTAAGTGGTATGAGGATGATCAGTCGGAACAAAACGAGAAAGATGCACCAGCAGAAGGTAGTAAGCCAGAACAAAGCAGAAAGGATGAGACAAAGATTAAGCTTACTGAATTTGTAGAAAAGCGTATTAAGCAGTATGAGAATACCGAAGATATTAAAGAAGAAATTCTACTGAAAATTCAAAGTATGGCTCAGCCATTTTATTTTTCGCTCTGGAATACCTGCTCTAAGGAAGAAAAATACATACTGTACGATTTAGCCGACGATGGATTTGTGAACACCCAAAACAAACCAATAATACTGGGGCTGATGGAAAAGGGTCTTATTTTCTACGATGAATCTTTCCACGTGATGAATGAAAGCTTCCGCAACTTTATTCTTTCCAACATAAAACAGTCGGAAGCACTGGAAATGGAGCAGGAAGCTCGCAAAAATGGTCGCTGGAGTGTGTATAGTACGGTAATTCTACTACTTGTTGTGAGCCTGGTTTTCTTTGTGGTATTTGCTCACGAAAGTATTGTTAACCAGTTTGTTGCCTTACTAGCCGGGGTAACCGCCGCTGTTCCGTATTTGCTACGCTTGGTAGGTTTAATTGGTCTATCAACTGGTAATCGGAGTAGTAGTGATTAATAAATGATGATTAATACTGGGCATTTTGCCACTAATCACCATTCATTGCCTAGGCACTTTGCTGTAAATTCATCGAAACATTTTTATATTCGTTGCGTTTAACCGAAAAAACCAAACATTATGGAAACATCTGCTCAAGCTACTCAAGATTTACAAAAAGAGATTAAGACACTCGAGGCTCAACTAACCGGAGACATGTTCAAAGACATGGAAATCCGCGATAAGATTCATAACCTAAAAATGAAGCAAACCGGCACCAAGCCTATGGACTCTCAGATTGACTGCGTAGGCTGCGGGAGCTAGTTACCACACTTGATAAAGCCGAACTAGTTTCGGCTTTTGTTTTTATTAAGCTTCTCAATCTTACGGTGGGCGCTTCCATGCAATGTCTTGGCTACGATTGTTAACTCATTGATGTGTCATTTGGTCAGCGTGACTTTTTTTTGCTCAAAACCATATCAAATGCATCTGACATCCGCCTTGCCCTTCGGAAGTTCGCAGGTAAAGACTATCGGTAAGTGCTTCCTATAGTTTAAGCTGAATTAGGCTACTTGTTTGTAGATGACTGTAAACATTTCCGAACATATAAGTATTTGTAAACGGTTACGAATAATACAATATGTAACACTATTTTCAATATACTCTTAGTACTGTTATCATTAGTAAATCAGACAAATGCGCTGTGGGTATAAGTGAAATAACGGCCATATGGCGTATATCCATTTGTTGTGGACAATCTAATTTGAGACTAAATAACCTACAAAATAAAAACCTTATATGATGAAGGTTTTTAAACTGAGTTTATTATATATTTATGATGGAAACCTCAACCCTTTGCACTTAATCGTCTCAGTATCATTCCGATAGCACATGAAAAACATAGCGTTATATTTTGTTGTATTTATTTTAATGTCATGCAATTCTGTTAGGAAAGAATCATCTCAACCTATTCGTTTGGAAATTCAGCAATTGACACATGGCAATAAACATCATTTTTTTGGATATATCGGGCAATGCCTTACTATTCCCTGGAATGCAGGTAATCGCTATGTTTTGGGTTTAGAAATTGATAGAATTGACCGCATGCCTCATCCACAAGATTCTGCGCGTGTATTTATTATAGACACGAAAAACGACAATGAAATAATTTACCTCGACAAAACCAATGCATGGAATCCTCAGCAAGGAACTATGTTTTTTTGGAATCCTAATGCAGCAGAAACACAGTTTTTCTTTAATGACAGGGATGTTGAAACTGGGGAGGTGTATACAGTACTCTACGATATAAAACTGAAAAAGCGAATTAAAGAGTATCGTTACGATAATGTTCATATAGCAAATGGTGGCGTTGCAAGTGATGGATCATTTTTTATGGCATTAAACTATGGCAGGTTAGCACGTTTGCGTTTGGTAACAGGCTATCCTGGTGCTCTTGATTGGTCAAAGGATGATTTAGCGCCTGAAGATGATGGAATCTTTAAAGTAGATATTGAAACAGGCGAAAAGGAATTAATTGTATCGTACAAGCAGATGGAGGATGAGATAAAGAAAAAGAATACAGATTATATACATTCTGGTTTATTTGTTAACCACACCTTATTAAATCGCAATGCTTCGCGGCTCTACTTTTTTGCGCGTGCAGGATGGGGTGTTGACGATGTGCGCGATGTGCGCACAAATATTCCGTTTACTGTTAATTTGGATGGCAGTAACTTAAAGCAACATGATTTACATATTGGTGGTCATCCAGAGTGGGGTGAGGGAACCATTATGATTGGACGCGAAGGTAAAAGACAGATATTTTATGATGTTGATAAACAAGAGGTAGTTGGTCAGATAGGTACCAGTGAGTTATTTCCGAACCCGGAAGGTGATATATCATTGTCGCCAGAGGGCGATTGGTTTGTTAATGGATTTATGGATGCAATGAATGATGGTAGTGAAAACTTTTATGCGTTTTATCGTCAAAGCGATAGTACTTATATTCGCAGTATTGGCATGGGAAGGGGATCATATAGAGGTGATATTCGTATAGATCCTGCACCGCGTTGGAATCGAACTAGTGATGCTATTCTTGTTCCGGGGATCGATTCAAATCAAACTCGACAAATGTTTGTGATAAAATTAATAGAAGAGTAGTCGTTTTATTCAACATGAAGTTTTTTTCGAAGACCCCAATTCCAGCTTTTTCTTAAACCGAATAATCGAGCCGAGCTTAATATAATTGAAACTGTCCGATAGATTGGAGTGGAATCATCTCGATTCTGATTACAATATAATTCGGTAATAACAAGAGAGAAATTTGAATTGATTAATTTTTTATTTATTCATAAAGTAAACATACTTGAGTATTAGCGGTAGTTGAAAATGCTTACTGACATCATGCAGCCGCCAGCTGAACGAAATGAGAGCACGGGTAATTGGCGCACTAATTTCGTGTATAAATGCTTGGAACACCAGAGCCATCAAGCTTAGGCTGATGACTTGCATTAGATATTACCACTTTATAATTGAAGTACCTCTAGAGCATATTATTTACATCCAGTAACAATTAAGATGTTGTTCGCTCTCGAAATGCTTCTGCTTCCTGAAACAAGTGCTCTTTCCGTTCTTGGTTCATACGGTCTAGCGTAGCCACCATCATGGACATTCGTTGGTTCTGGGCGAAGACTTTTTTGTGACGATCGATAAAGCTCCAGTATAAGCCGTCTACCGGGTCAGCCCATTCTTTATTCTTGCGATAATCACTCATTTTGCTGATGTAGTTGGAGCCACCAATGTAGGGTTTGGTGGCGAAAGTGCCACCGTCGGCAAACTGACTCATGCCGTACACATTGGGTTCCATTACCCAGTCAGATGAATCAACAAACATTTCCATAAACCAGCGATACACTTCATCAGGATGAACTTCCGCGAGCAGCATAATATTACCGAGTACCATCAACCGTTCAATATGGTGGGTGTAGCCGTGTTCAACCACTCGTTTTATGCTATCGTCTAGCGGAGGAATACCGGTGGTGCCATCGTACCAACAGTCGTTTAATTTGCGTTGGTTATCAAAGAAATTTCCGCGCAAATTATGGGTATGATACATGCCTCGCATAAATTCGCGCCAGCCAACCAGTTGCCGGACAAATCCTTCTACACTGGGGTAGTGAACATCATTCTGTTCAGCGTACTCCACCGCCGACTCGATTACTTCTTGAGCAGTCAGTAAGCCTAAATTAATGTAGGGAGATAGCACTGAGTGAAACAGAAAATTACGTTCCGAATCAATCGCATCTTCGTAGGGACCAAAATCAGCGAAGCGGTTTTTCAGAAAATCGTTCAATCGGTACAACGCCTGACGGCGGGTAGTCGCCAGCCAGAAATTCTGCGAATTACCGGGATGCTTAGGAAATAGTTTATCAACAATCTTTACCACATCGTGGGTGTGCTCCGTCCATTCGCTATCGGGCAACGATGGGATCGTAATATTTTTCGGAAGCTTTTTGCGATTTTCTTCGTCAAATGACCACTTTCCGTACAGTGGTTCTTTTTGTTCGTTAACCAGTAGATTAAATTTCTTCCGCTGTCCGGTATAGAAATACTGCATGAACGGTCGCTTAGAATTGTCTAAATATTCCTGAAAATCGTTAACCGTACTATAAAATCCGGGCGAGTCTACAATCGTTAGCTGCAAGTCTTGCTTCTGGCAGAATTCATCCATTCGCTGGGCGAAGAACTTATCTTCAATCGTAAACATCACAACCTCCTTAATACTGGCGTACTTTTCCAGGGTTTTCTTTAGCTTATCTTCGTAGGAAAGATGGCGGTTTTCTTCAGAAAGTTTCCAATAGTTGGTGGGGTGCTTATCCTGCAAAGAATCGTGGTAAGAGCGCATAGCTGATAGAAACAATATCAACTTATGCTTGTGGTATTTGAAATGAGTACACAATCCGGCATCTTCGGCCATAAAGAATAACGTATGCTTATTGGGCTGCAGTGATTCCAGATTTGGAAATAGGCAGTTACCCAAGATAATCGCCAGTCGGTGGTAGGCCATAATAGTGTGTTCAGGTGTTCAGGTGTTCAGGTGTTCAGGTGTTCAGGTGTTCAGGTGTTCAGGTGTAAAGTACCTGAACTTATAAATTCTGAACACGCTAATACTCGCTATGTTTAGAGCGATTCTAAATCGGGATTTAGCTCGGTTTTGAATAAACTTTTGGCTCTATCATGAGTTTAAATAATGTATAGAAAATTATTTTTTAGAACGAAATCAGTAAATTTTTATGAATAAGTTAAGAAATCAGAAAGAGTACGAAGGAAACCCCGTAGGGCTCGATAAGGAAGTAGCACTGGAGATGGCGGAGCATTTGGATCGTCACTTGTCCTCTATGGTTACTCTATATCACCAATATCATAAGCACCACTGGATGGTGGAAGGGCCGCAGTTTCGTGACCTACACCTTTTCTTTGAAGAGAATTATACCGAGCTGCACGAAGGCTACGATGCGGTTGCCGAACGGTTAACCGTGATGGGAGTAGCTCCTACTTGCCATCCAGCTAATATGGCGGAGTTGTCGTACGTAAAGCACGAGGAAGAAGGAGTATTCCGCATTCGCGAGAGCTTGGAACATGACATGGAAGCGGAGAAGGCTATTGCAATTGAACTGCGCTCTTCCATCAAGAAAGCGTTTGAGCTAGGCGACTATGCTTCTAAAAATTTGTTAGAGGCTCAATTGTTCAAAGCGGAAGACCGAGCGCACCATTTGGAGCACTTCTTAGGAGAAGACTCACTAGCGGTGGGATACCTGCACAGTGAAGAAGAAGCTGAGCCAGCCGAATAATTAAATAACCTTCTTGAAAATAAAAACGCCAAAGTCATGAAAGACCTTGGCGTTTTTTATGCTAAATACGTTGTGTTATAAATCTAATAAGCCCTCCGGTAAATCTACGTAAACCGTTTGCTCCTTCTTATCTACTCGGGGCACCAATTGGTCATTAATTGGAACGAGTACTTCTTTGCCTTGGTAGGTAAGCGCAATCAAATCTTGGCTTCCACCAGTGTACACATCTTTCACCTTACCCAACTCTCTCTGCTGCTGATCTACTACTTTAAACCCGACAATTTCATGGAAATAGTACTTCCCCTCTTCCAATTCAGGAAGAGTAGCTAAGGGAAGGTAAAGACTAGATTTAACTAACTCTTGCGCTTGCTCAATAGTATCAATGTCCTCAAACTTCACTAAGGCTCGGCTGGCTTTAACGTCAATGGTATCCACAAAAAAAGGAACCAGCGTTTCGGACTTAGGCAGCCCCACAAACACTGATTCCAAATTCTGATAATCGGAAGGATTGTCTACGTCTAAAATAACGCTGACTTCTCCCTGCAATCCGTGCGTTTTGCTGATGTATCCTAGCTGATAGCAATCATCAATCCGCATAAACGCCTATTTTTCTTTATCGTCTCCTTCTTCTGAAGCGTCAGCTTTAGGCTCGTCTTTTACCTCTTCCGCCTTAGCTTCTTCTTTAGAAGCGGTCGCTTCTTCGGTCTTAGCCTTCTCTTCCGCTTTAGATTCCTCAGCAGCAGGTTCTTCCTCTTCCGCCTTGGCTTCTTCTACTTCGGGAGCCGGCTCTTCAGTAGCTGTTTCAGCGGTTGCTTCTTCACCAGCCGCCGCTTGAGTAGCTGCCTCTGATGCCGCTACTACTTCATCGGGAGTAGCGGTAGCTTCTTCTTTCGGAGCTTCCTCCGTTGCTGGTTCTTCCTCTTTGGCTTCTACCTCAGAGGCTTTTTCGTCAGCTTTGGATTCTTCAGCCGATGCTTCCTCTTTCTTTTTGGCAGAGGTTTCTTCCGCCGGAACTTCGGCATTAGGAGTTTCCTCTGCCTTCACTACGGGTTCGGGAGCAGCTTCTTCCTCTTTTGCCTCGGTAGCAACCTTTGGTTCTGGTGCTTCCTCTTGCGCTTTCAATTCAGGCGCAGTATCTGGCTCCGATGCTTTTTCTTCAGCCTTAGGTTCATCTTCAGTAGCTGCTTCAGGCTCAGAGGCTGCCTCTTCAGCTTTTGGCTCTACGTCCGTAGCGGCTTCTTCCGCTACTTGCTCCTCAGTAGGTGCCTCGGCTGCTGCGGCAGTTGCTTGCGGCTCTTCCGCAGTGGCCTCAGCTTCCGCTGCTTCAAGTTCAGCTACTGCGGCGGCATTGGCCTCATCTAGTTCCTTCTGGCGAGCTTCACTTACTTCGCGTTCGCGTTTCAGTCGCTCGGCACGCTCTTGTTCTTGCTTCTGCGCTAGCGAGTCTTTCTTGCCTTCTATTTTAGTATCTTTCGATTCTTTCCATTCGTTGAAGCGTTTATCCGCTTCTTCTTGAGTAATTGCTCCTTTGTTCACTCCAATTTGTAAGTGCTTACGAAGCATAATTCCCCGGTACGATAATACAGCACGTACGGTGTCGGTAGGTTGGGCACCTTTCATTACCCAGTCAAGCGCCTTGTCATCGTTTAAAACGATAGCGGCGGGATTGACATTAGGATTGTACGTTCCTAATTTTTCAATAAAGCGACCATCTCGTGGTGCTCTGGCATCGGCTACGACCACGTCGTAAATTGCCAGTTTCTTGCGTCCTCGACGCGTTAATCTGATTTTTACTGCCATAATTTTGTTTTGTTAAACATGCGATGGATCACGTCCATCTTTCGCAAAAAGACTGCAAAGATACTGTTTTTCAGATAAATCGCATCTCCGAATCCAACTTTTAACTTATTTCTTGGTATAGGCGTTCCATCACGAAAAAATTACTAATGATTGATGATGAATAACTAATAAATAATTCAATACCTCACCAGTCATTCATCATTATTCATTACAGTGGTAGGAAGCTATCGGAATCAAGTATTTTCTACTAAATTACCACCATGAATACGACCAACCGAAGAAATTTCTTATTGAAAAGTGGGGCAGCTATTACGGCTACTACTTTAGGTTCAGCCTGTAGCTCAGGTATTTCACCCGAAAAAAAACAGGCTCCCTACATCAATTTTAACGATACTTTCCGGTGGAAAATGGTCACTACTTGGCCGCCTAACTTTCCGATACTGGGCGAAGGCTGCAACCTATTTGCTCAATGGGTAAACGAGATGTCAGGCGGGCGAATGGAAATTACGGTGTACGGCGGAGGCGAATTGGTGCCAGCCCTAGAGGTTTTCGATGCAGTCAGTAGCGGAGCAGTAGAAGTTGGGCATGGGGCCGGATACTATTGGGCGGGCAAACTACCGGCAGCGCAATTCTTTGCCACTGTTCCCTTCGGTATGAACGCGCAGCAGATGAACGCTTGGTTCACCGGTGGGAATGGCACGGAATTGTGGCAGAAGACCTACCGCGATTTTAACATCATTCCGTACCCCGGAGGAAACACTGGAATGCAAATGGGCGGATGGTTTAATCAGGAAATTAACAGTATTGAAGATATTCAGGGGCTAAAGATGAGGATTCCGGGTATCGGGGGCAAAGTTTTTAATCAGGCCGGAGGTACATCGGTGCTAGTAGCCGGAGGTGAAATCTACACTAACTTGGAGCGAGGCGTGATTGATGCTACCGAATGGATTGGCCCTTACCACGATTATCAAATGGGTTTTCATCAGGTAGCTAACTACTACTATTACCCAGGATGGCACGAACCCGGAACGGCGCTAGAATTATCGGTTAATCGAGAGAAATACGAAGAATTACCTACCGACTTGCAGTCGATAATAACGGCCGCCGCCGAACGATTAAACCACTGGTCACTATGCCGATCGGAAGCAATGAATAGCGAGTATGCTGTGAAGATGGTTGAAGAAGAAGGGGTGCAGTTTCGCCGCTTTCCCAATGACGTGCTATCTACCTTTCGGAAATACGGGGAGGAAGTAGTAGCCGACGTTATTCAGCAAGATCCGCTAGCTAAGCGTGCTTACGAAGCATACGCGGCCTTTCAACAACAAATGAATCGATACACACCTTACAACGAGCAGCTTTATCATACCAATTATGGCTTACTGGTTTAGACATGGTCTAGCACCCAATGGCCTAAGTCGGCAATGGCTAACCCAGCGGCAAAAATAGCGATACTTTGCTGGTGCTGATTCACCCATGGCCAGATATTCCACTGAGCATCTGCATAGCTATGAGCAAAATACTGCACTAATAAAGCGATGCCTAGCAAATACAGCATTCGGGTTATGGTACCAAAAATGGGAGCATGACTAATGCCTCGGTGCCGAAAAAGCATAGCGTAGGGGTACCACAGAAAAACCCAAACATAACCAATGCCCAGCGACCAGCGCAATAGCGTGGTTTCCGATACGGTACGCTGCCGCATATCCAAATCGGGGCTGATGAAAATACCGCAAAAGCAACCTACTCCCGCCAGCGAAGTAACCAACATATCATGATGGCTAAGTTCCCAGGCGATCCAGGTTACGATAGGTACAAGTACCAGTGTTCCAACGTTATGTGTCCTTCCGGCGGCCATTTGTTTTAAGAACTGTAGCTTTACAACGCTACAAAGGATAAAATGATTGTCTACAAGCTTTTCCGAAGCTAGTAGGTAGGATAGTTAGTAAGAATAAACCTTACGGCAGAACAAGTTTAGCCTGTTTACTATTGCCGTTGTTCTCGGATATGAGCAGCTATCGTGCCAACCGGGGCCAGCCAAACTCCATTAGCTGGGTCTTGGACGTACTGTAATAACTGTTCTAGCATTGCAGTACGAGTGGTCTGCCTTCCGGTTTCACCAATGTCGTGGCCAGCAAAAACAACCCATTGTCCCTGCTGCCTAGCTGATTCAATGATCGCTTTAACCGCCGGAAAATCCAGTTCGTCCATTGGCATCCCCATTAGTTGCGCCATGTCGCAAAAAACCGGATCATTCGGAGCTTCATCCAGCCAACCTCGTCCTGTACTGAACAATTCAGCTACTACTGGCACGTAACTTTCTGTATTTGTTCCCCGTCCCACAAACGTTTGTCCGCAGGGGTAAGCGAATTCAGTAGGTGTTACTCCTAAAAGAGCTTCAATCTGTTCGTTAGCTTGAGCGAGTTCCTGCTTCATCTGAGTTAGGGAGTATTCTTCAATGGCCTTATCTCTCGCCCAAGTAAAGTTACCAGTACAGGGGTGGTTCACCGAATGGTTACCCATTTCGTGTCCGGTAGTAGCCGCTTGCTTCCACTTAGTCGGTCGACGTTCTACGCCGCTGGGTACTAAATAAAAAGTTGCTTTGGCATCGTATTGATTCAATAGGGGCACTCCGGTATCTACTTGGCTGGGGCGGGCATCGTCGAAGCTAAGACTGATAGCTACTTGTTTGCCATCGGGCCAACCTATGGGAGTAGTAGCGGGTTGCGCTCGCAGATTGAATATCGGACTTACCGCGATTAGCAGAGCAATGTAGGTCTTGGTAGGCATAAGAAGTAACACGTGGTGATAGGCCAAGTTGCTAAAAAGAAGACAGATGAACAAACGTAATTGCACTGATGCTCTAACGAGGATACATTTCCAGCGCATCAACGGTGTCTATCTTTTCTTGAACTGTCTCGTTTAATATTTGCTCGGGAGAGTTGTGCAGTAGCTCACGGATGTAGCGATTTAATTTTTGCTTATCTAGCTCGCTTTTCACATGTATGCTTATATGGTCTATAATCTCCGATAAGGCCGTCGAGAATATTGCGCTATGGCGCTGCGTTGAGTCGCTACATATCATAATTTCCAGCCATTCTATCAGTTTGTAAATTACTACAGTATCTTGCGCGGTATAGTTTTTAATGGCCGTCCAGCACCAAGTGAACAAATCCTCGAAAAGAATTGGCTGACCAATCCACCGCAACTTGCCTTGTTTGTCGGCGATAAATGGGGTCTGATGAGCATCCATATGACGAACAAACAGACTGGTAAGGCGATTGATAGCCTCTACTGCTGTGCCCGGGTCATTTATTCCCGGGCTCATGGCTTTTACAGCTATCTCAGTTAGTTGCTTAAAACCGTAAGCGTAATTTTTTGAGATAATTTCTTCGGTCTGAAATATAAAAGTGTTGAATAGTGCCTGTTGTTCACCTTGAGTAAGTTGCCGGCTAACCCGAAAGAATGTCTTGTTCTGATGGACATACACTCCCCAAGGAACCATCATCCAAACCATAATATTCATCTTCTGACAAAGCTTCAAAAAGGTAGGGCGATCCATATCGTGCAGATAACCCGAGGTGGGACTAGCAACAGATACCCACGGCTGAGCACTGGGTACTTCCTCCCTAGAAATCATACTAGAATTTTTCAGGTAATGATTTAATGAAGCTAGGGTGTCTTCATACAAATTACGAACAATATTACCAATTTGAATGTGCTGAGAAATGGAGTGAACAAAAGCTACAAACATAGCTAAGCTAATGAGGCTAAACAAAATTGATAGCAAGATTGATAAATGCGGAACCTGGAAAGCGTATAGACTCGATTGAATACTTGATAGCACTACGATAGTGTAAAGAATAGTACCTAAATACGTACCCATAACTACCTGATGAAAGCGGCGCCCGATGAGGCTAGGTAGCACTCGGGGCGAATAGTTAGATGCCGTTTGGTTGAGCACCACCATAACCATACTAAAGCTGAATACCATTAGTGAAATCATACCCCCGGTAATAGAGCCTAGGAGGGTGCGGGCACTATCGGGATAAATAATATTATCTACCGCAAGCTTGTAACTTATCAGCTGCTCAGGCGAAGATTCATCAACATACAATGTAATGAATGAAGTTATCAGAAACCCAACAGCCAATACCGAGGGAATGAGAGCGATACTAGAGATTACTTTTAACGAAAGCTCTCGTATATAGCGATGCAGCGAGCGAAATATCATAAGGAACTAGTATCTACTTTCATACCTAACTGTTAAGTGACTCTGGCTGTTTAAAGAAGGGGGGGGAACTGCGCTGCTAAATTATTGGTGTTCAACCCTATTCCATCTGGCAAGTGAAGGGTTTACTTCATTTCCATCTGGCAAGTGAAGGGTTTACTTCATTCATAGCTTAAGATAATAGTGTTGTTTTACAGCAGAAGGATGAAAGAAAACCAGACCAGCATCAAATACGTCTATTGACAAGGTGACCTGCGGGTGCTGTATGATAGTTTTCCAGGCCTTTCGCATTCCGAAGGACCAGTGAATGTCATCAAAAATCAGAATACTTTCTTCGTTCGTCTTTGCCAGCAATTGAGAAAAGTAGTTCAACGTAGGTTCCAAACGATGATTGGCATCTACATAGGCTAAATCTACTTGAGGGATTTTTTGTAATAACTGGGGAAGGGTATCATCAATATTTCCTTTTATCAATTCAATGTTTTGGCGGTGAAAATCGGCGAAGGCCTGACTAGCAATCTCGGCGATTTGAGTACTACCTTCTAAAGTATAAACTGTACTTTGTTCATCAGCTATGGATAGATATAGCGTGGTAGCACCTAGAGCAGTTCCAAGTTCTACAATATACTTTGGCTGCTGAAATTGGACTACGTTATAGAGAAAACGCCCAAATTTAGGTACACTTAATGAGTGGCGAGCAATACTTTTTACCGAGCGAGTACTAGAAGTATTTACGGTAGAAGGAGCACCCATTGGTTGAACCGATACATCTTCTTCTGATTTTAATAAACTTTTTCGGTACTGCTCGATTGCTGCAAAACCTGAGTGAGATTGACGGTTACAAACTACTTGCTGATAAAACTGGTAGATAAACGGAGCGTGGAGCGAGTGTTGGTTTACTGCGTTGAGCCAATGATGCCAGTAGCCTATTATTAAAGAGCACCTTTGCCAAAGCGAAAGCATAAAAAGGATTAATTAACCCGATAGGGAGCGATCAACGTAAATTCAGGAATAGCTGCCCGAAACTGCTTTCCGTCAGTAATTCGCTCCATCAAGAAAGTACCTTTCATTTTGCCAATTCCTGATTTAAGGTTGCAGCCCGACACATATTGATGGTATTGTTGAGGTTCTAAGGTAGGCTGTTTGCCAATTACGCCTTCGCCTTCCACATCTCGCTGAGGGTACCCAGCATCAACTACTTCCCAATGACGACGTAATAACTTTACGGTGAAATTACTGTTATTCTCAATGATAACTTGGTAGGTAAACACATAGTGGCTTTGGCTGGGATCAGAATATTCCGATTGATATTCCGTCTCAACAGTGACCTTTACGCCTTCTGTGATTTCTGTAACCATAGTATCCGTTATTTACGCAGGAAGTTAACGATAAGTTTAGAATATACTACACAAATCATTATGGATGTACGCATTGCACCTTCGTGGAAGGAAAAGCTAGCCGACGAATTCAATAAACCTTATTTTGAAGCGTTAGCCGAATTTCTTCGCTCCGAATATAAAGATCAGGTGGTGTATCCGCCGGGAAAAGAAATTTTCCGAGCCTTTGACCTCACTCCCTTCGATCAAGTAAAAGTAGTCATCTTAGGACAAGACCCCTACCACGGTCCTAAGCAGGCCAACGGATTGGCGTTTTCGGTGCGAGATGGTATTACCAAACCTCCTTCATTAATTAATATCTTTAAGGAAATCAAAAACGAGTACGACAAGCCCATTCCAGATAGTGGAAACCTGGAACGCTGGGCGCAACAAGGAGTTTTATTGATTAATTCTACCCTAACGGTACGGGCACGGCAAGCTGGGTCGCACCAGAAGAAAGGCTGGGAAGAATTTACCGACGCAGTGATTCAGAAGGTTTCAGATGAGCAGGAAAACATTGTGTTTCTGCTGTGGGGAGCCTACGCGCAGAAAAAAGGAGCCATCATTGATGAAAATAAACACCACGTACTGAAGTCTGCCCATCCATCGCCCTTTGCTGCCGACCGAGGCTTTTTCGGTAACGAGCATTTCAAGCAAGCCAACGAGTATCTGAAACAACAGGGTAAGGAAGAGATTGAATGGTGAGACGGAGACCGGAAAATACAGTTCGGACTCCAATCTCCAGCTTTCAGTCTCTGTTTATTATTCAATCAAATCTAGTAATCGGCTCCAGCGGATTTTACTAAAGAAGCTTTCGTTGGGGTCAATAGAGAGCCAGATAAAGAAAGCTTTACCAACGATGTGATCGGCGGGTACGAATCCCCAGAAGCGAGAATCTAGCGAGTTGTGGCGGTTATCACCCATCATGAAGTAATAGTTCTGCTTAAACGTATAAGTATCTGCTGCTTCGCCGTCGATGTATAGTTTCCCGTCTCGCTTTTCTACTTCGTCGTGCCCTTCGTAATACTTGATAACGTACTCGTACTTGGTAATATTTTCGTCAGTTAGTTCAATCTGCTGCCCCTCCGACGGAACTTCTAGCGGGCCGAAAAAGTCAGCATTCCACGGATAAATGCTGGGATCAGGGTAAATTTCAGGGTTCACCTGATCTTTAGAAGTGGTAGCAGCATTAACTGCGCTCACGAAAGGCAAAGCTTCAAACTCGGCTGCTACTTTGGGAGTGAGGTAGGCAATGTAGCCATCGGAAGTCCGGTTGAATTCCCAAACTCCGTACTTATCAAAAACCCGCTGATTAATTACTTGCTCGGTGGCGATAAAGTAACGGTACTGCACTCCTGGGGGATCAGAAAACACATCGCCGTTCGCGTGTACTTGCCGATCTTTTACTTCAATCACATCGCCGGGAATACCTACACAACGCTTGATATAATTCGTCTTCAAGTCGGTAGGGTACTGATGTTCGGTAGGGTAATTAAATACCACTACGTCGCCCCGCTTCACATGAGAGAAACCTGGCAAACGGTACTGTGGCAGCTGAATCCAATCTACGTAAGAAGGAATATCCGTACCCCAAATTTTCTGATGGGTCAGTGGCATTTGCAACGGAGTTTTGGGTGTGCGCGCGCCATAGTGCATTTTGCTCACAAACAAAAAATCACCTACCAGCAGAGAGTTCTCCATCGAAGGAGTGGGAATGGTAAAAGCTTCCAAAAACAGCCAACGGAT